>NZ_JBAURI010000546.1:0-34832 GCF_049581145.1 Bradyrhizobium sp. | reverse complement strand
GATCCGCCTCGCGCCAGGCGCGCCAGAAGTTTCGGCCGCGCGGTCGCGGCGTTGTGCTCATGATAGGGCGTCAACTCGGCGGCGATGCCGTAGCGCTCGGTCAGCCGCCGGGTGATGCGGGTATCTTCGCAGGCGATGACATCGACGCCGGCCAGTGTCTGGAGCGCGCGAATCGTGATGTCGCCGAGATTGCCGATCGGGGTCGCCACCAGATGCAACCCGGCAGCCGCTTTCGCCGTGGTCAGCAGATGGCCGCCGAGCGAGAACGTAGGCGCGGCGGGTTGCTGCAGGCCTTCGGTATTTATCGGAGTGGTTTTTGCGCGCATAATATCCATCTTAAGGGGGAGATCGTCCCGGCGCCACAATTGGGAAGCTGGGGCACCGGCATTCATGCGCTAGCCGGGGCCAAATCGGCCATGTCAGCGACTTATCCCGCTCGGCGTGCCCTAATCCTTTTGTTTTGATTAACAATTCGCCGACAATATGCCTGAATCGCCCCGCCTGATCTTTCGCGGGGGCAGTCGCGACCGGCTCGGTCGGGCAAGCCAAGAGATGCAATGGTGGGCTCTTTCATAGACAGGTCCAAGGTCGGGTCCCGATCCTTGGGTCCTGACCCTTCGGATCCCAAGAGCTCCGGCGCAACCCGGCGGGCGGCGATTGGCCTTGTGTTGGGCGCGCCCTTGCTGACCGCCTGCTCGAATGTGCAGCAAGGTCTCAGCGGCTTTTCCAGTCCGTTCGGTTCGAATGCGGCCGCACCCGCGCCCGCGGGTCCGGCTCAGCAGCCGGTCGTCGCGGGCAACGGCCAGGTCAAGGTCGGGCTGCTGCTGCCGTTGTCGGCGGCGGGCAATGCCGGTGTTGCCGCGCAATCCATGAAGAGCGCCGCCGAGATGGCGCTCGGGGAATTCCAGAATCCCAACATCCAGCTCCTGATCAAGGATGACGGCGGCAGCCCGCAAGGCGCCGGCCAGGGGGCGCAGCAGGCGGTCGATGAAGGCGCCGAGATCATCCTCGGTCCATTGTTTGCCCTGTCGGTCCCGGCGACCGCGCAGGTCGCGCGGACGCGGAACATCCCCTGCATCGCCTTCTCGACTGATTCGAGCGTGGCTGGCCATGGCGTTTATCTGTTGAGCTTCCTGCCGGAGTCGGACGTCAACCGGATCGTTGAATATTCGGCGAGCATCGGCAAAAAGTCCTTCGCCGCGCTGCTGCCGGAAAATGCCTATGGCAACGTGGTCGAAGTGGCGTTCAAGCAGGCGGTCGGCCGCCACGGCGGCCGTATCGTCGCGTTCGAGAAATACGGCGCCGACCGCGCCGCGCCGGCGCGGACGGTGGCGCAGGCGCTCGGACAGGCGGATGCGCTCCTGATCGCCGATGACGGCGATTCGGTGGTGGCCACCGCGGACGCACTGACCGCCGCCGGCGCCAATCTGCGCAATATCCAGCTGCTCGGCACCGGGCTGTGGGATAATCCGCGCGTAGCCGCGAGCGCCTCGCTGCAGGGCGGGCTCTATGCCGCTCCCGACCCGTCCGGATTTCGCGCCTTCGCGGGCCGCTACCGCACGCGATACGGCTCCGAGCCGGTGCGAACCGCGACCCTGGCCTATGACGCCGTCGCTCTCGTCGCAGCACTGGCGAAGGTCCCGGGCAGCGGCCAGCGTTATTCGAGCGAGATCCTGACCAACCCGTCGGGCTTCGCCGGCATCGACGGATTGTTTCGTTTTCGTCCCGACGGCACCAATGAACGCGGGCTCGCGATCATGCGCGTCGCCAGCGCCGGCAGCGTGCCGGTCGCGGGCTCGCCGAAGAGCTTTGGGGCCTGATCGCCCCAACTGCAAGATAAGCTCGTAAGCCGAGCCAAGCTAAGCGGCGAGATCCGCCACCACCGCATCGAGTACGGGAAAGCCGGCCTGCGTGACGCGCAGCCGGCCGTCGGCGTCAATGGCGATCGCCCCTTCGTCATGCAACAGCGCGACGCGGCGCGGATCGAGCGTTCGGCCGGAGAGCAGGGCATAACGCCGGGGATCGATCCCTTCCGCGAGCCGCAAGCCCATCAGCAGGTATTCGTCGGCCCGCTCCTCGCTGTTGAGGCGATCATCGGTGATGACGCCGTGGCCGTTGGCCTCGACCCGCATCAGCCAGGCTTCGGGACGTTGCTCGGTCGCGGTCGCGTGACGTTGGCCGTTGATATCGAGTCGGCCATGCGCTCCCGGACCGATGCCGGCATATTCCTCGCCACGCCAGTAGACCAGATTGTGCCGGCACTCCGCCCCTCGCCGCGCATGGTTGGAGATCTCGTAGGCCGGCAAGCCGTGCCGGGCGCAGATCTCCTGCGTGACATCGTAGAGCGCGCGCGCGGTGGCTTCGTCCGGCGTCCTCAGTTTGCCGGACGCGTGCAGGCCGAAAAACGGTGTGCCCTGCTCGATCGTCAATTGATAGAGCGACAGATGCTCGGCGGCTTCCGCGATCGCAAGCTCAAGCTCGCCGGCCCACATCTCCGGCGTCTGATCGGGGCGGGCATAGATCAGATCGAACGAATAGCGCTCGAACGCGCCGCGAGCGATGGCGACCGCGTCGAGCGCCTCGCGCGCGCTGTGCAGGCGTCCCAGCTCTCGCAGCGATTTGTCGTCCAGGGCCTGCACGCCGAGCGAGACGCGGTTGACGCCGGCCGAGCGATAGCCGGCGAATCGCGTGGCCTCGACGCTGGTGGGATTGGCCTCCAGCGTGATTTCCACATCCGGCACGACGCGCCAATGCCTGCCGATGCCGTCCAGGATGGCGCCGACCGTCCGCGGCTGCATCAGAGACGGCGTGCCGCCGCCCAGGAAGATCGATGAAACCTGGCGTCCCGGCACGCGCGCGGCGGTGGTCTCGATTTCGCGCAGAAAGGCGCGCGCGAACCGGTCCTCGTCGATCGCGGCATGGCGGACATGGCTGTTGAAATCGCAATAGGGACATTTCGACAGGCAGAACGGCCAGTGCACATAGACGCCAAAGGCCGGTTTGTCAGCGCCGGTCAAGACAGATCTCCGCCAGCTTGACGAAGGCGCGGGCGCGGTGCGACAGGCCGAGACCGAGCGGCGGCAGGCCGTGTTTCTCGATGCTGGTCATTTCGCCGAAAGTCCGCGCAAAGCCATCCGGCATGAACATCGGATCGTAGCCGAAGCCGGCCGTGCCGCGCGGCGGCCACACCAGAGTGCCGTCGGCACCCGCCTCGACTTCCTCGAGGTGATCGTCGGGCCATGCCAGGCACAAAGCGGAGACGAAATGCGCGCCGCGCCGGTCCGGAGTGGTTGCGCCTCGCTCGGCCAACAGGCGTTCGATCTGCGCCATCGCCGCGTTGAAATCTTTGGCTGGTCCGGCCCAGCGGGCGGAGAAAATGCCGGGCGCGCCGTCGAGCGCGTCGACCACAAGGCCGGAATCGTCGGCGAATGCGGGAAGCTGGCTGGCCTTTGCCGCCGCGACCGCCTTGATCCTGGCGTTGGCCGCAAAGCTGGTGCCGGTTTCCTCAGGCTCGGCAAGACCGAGTTCGCCTGCTGACACGGCTTCGATGCCATACGGCGCCAGCAGCTCGCGCATCTCGGCGAGCTTGCCGGGATTGTGGGTCGCGATCACGAGCCTGCCGGCCAAGTGGCGATGGATCATGCGGCTATGTTACCGCCATTTTCTGCAGGTCGACCAGACGCGCCACGCCCTTGCGTGCGAGCGCCATCAGCGCCAGGAATTCGTCCTGCGTGAACGGCGTTTTTTCCGCGGTGCCCTGGACCTCGATGATGCGGCCATCGCCCGTCATGACGAAATTGGCGTCGGTCTCGGCCTCCGAATCCTCGGCGTAGTCGAGATCGAGCACCGGCGTGCCGTCATAGATGCCGCATGAGATCGCAGCGACATTGTCGCGCAGCACGTTCACCTTCACCATGTTGCGCGCCTTCATCCAGCCGATGCAGTCGGCGAGCGCGACCCAGGCTCCGGTGATCGAGGCGGTTCGGGTACCGCCGTCGGCCTGCAGCACGTCGCAGTCGACCGTGATCTGGCGCTCGCCGAGTGCCTCGAGGTCGATGGTCGCCCGCAAGGAGCGGCCGATCAGGCGCTGGATCTCGACGGTGCGCCCGCTCTGCTTGCCGGCCGAGGCCTCCCGCCGGGTGCGCTCCAGCGTCGCTCGCGGCAGCATGCCGTATTCGGCGGTAACCCAGCCCCGGCCCTGCCCCTTCAGCCATGGCGGCAGCCGATCCTCCAGGGTCGCGGTCACCAACACATGGGTGTCGCCGAATTTAACCATGCAGGAGCCTTCCGCGTATTTGACGACGCCGCGTTCCAGCGACACCGCGCGCAGTTCGTCAGGGGCACGGCGGCTTGGCCGCATGGGAACCTCCAGGAAATTGACCGGTTGGATCAACCGGCTTTGTCAGGTGCGGAGCTTGTAGGAGGGCGAAGGCAGGGCGGCAAGGCCCTTGGCCGTCCTTTTGCAAGGACAATCCGGCCGGGACAATGCCGGCTTGTCACGGGGCCGGCGGAGGGTCAGATTAGGGACTTAGTGAGGGAGTATCGCGTGGCGCACCACGATCCGATCGGCTTGATCGCGCCGCAAGCGGGCTTGGCTCAGCTGAACGAGCGCTCGCGCGACATCTTTCGCCAGATTGTCGAGAGCTATCTGGCGACCGGCGAACCGGTCGGCTCGCGCAACATCTCGCGCCTGATCGCAGTGCCGCTGTCGCCCGCCTCGGTGCGGAACGTGATGGCCGACCTGGAGCAGCTCGGTCTGATCTATGCGCCGCACACCTCGGCGGGCCGGCTGCCGACCGAGCTCGGCCTGCGCTTTTTCGTCGACGCGCTGATGCAGGTTGGCGACCTCTCGGAGGCTGAACGCCAGTCGATCCAGAGTCAGCTTGCGGCCGTAGGCCGGGCGCAATCGGTCGAGGCTGCGCTCGGCGAAGCTCTGACCCGGCTTTCCGGCCTGACTCGGGCAGCCGCGGTGGTTTTGACCGCCAAAGCCAATGCGCGGCTGAAACATATCGAATTCGTACGGCTGGAACCGGAACAGGCGCTCGTCGTGCTGGTCGGCGAGGATGGTCAGGTCGAAAATCGGGTACTGGCGCTGCCGCCCGGCGTTCCCTCCTCGGCGCTCACCGAGGCCAGCAACTTCCTCAATGCACGGATCAGGGGACGGACGCTCGCGGAAGCGCGTCTCGAGCTGGAAACGGCGCTGGCGGAGGACCGTACCGAGCTCGATCAACTGACGCAGAAGGTGATTGCCGCGGGCATTGCCGGCTGGTCCGGGGGCGAGAGCGACCAACGGCAATTGATCGTGCGCGGTCACGCCAATCTCCTGGAAGATCTGCATGCACTCGATGACCTGGAACGCGTGAAGTCGCTGTTCGACGATCTCGAGACCAAGCGAGGCGTGATCGACCTCTTGGGCCGGGCGGAGCGCGCCGAAGGCGTACGCATTTTCATTGGATCGGAAAACAAGCTGTTTTCGCTGTCGGGTTCGTCGACCATCATCGCGCCGTATCGTGATGCGGCCGGCCACATTGTCGGCGTACTTGGCGTGATCGGGCCAACGCGACTTAATTATGCCCGGGTGATCCCCACAGTGGATTATGCCGCGCGGATCGTCAGCCGGCTGCTGGGCGGCTGATTCTCGACCGTCCGGCGGATCACAGACGCTTGATTTTCGTCGCTTAAAGCACGATATCCCGGCCGAACAAGCTCCCATTCATTTTCCAGCCGAAAAGCATCGAGAAGGCAATCCATGACCGATCCCGACCTGCAGAAAAATGATCCGGCGAATCCGGCGCAGGCCAGCGAGCCCGTGGTCTCCAAACCCTATATCATGCCCGACGACCCCGAGGCGGGATCTGCGGAAGCGCTGGCCAAGGAAGCCGCCGACGCGCGCGACAGGATGCTGCGCACGCTGGCGGAGATGGAAAATCTGCGCAAGCGCACCAGTCGTGAAGTCGCCGATGCGCGGATCTATGGCATTACAGGATTTGCCCGCGATGTGCTCGACATCGCCGACAATCTGCAGCGTGCGCTCGATGCGGTGCCGGCTGAGGCGCGCGCCAGTGCCGAACCGGGGCTGAAGGCGCTGATCGAGGGTGTCGAGCTGACCGAGCGGTCGCTGCTCAACACGCTGGAGAAAAACGGCGTCAAGAAATTCGATCCGGCTGGCGGAAGATTCGATCCGAACTTCCAGCAGGCGATGTTCGAAGTGCCGGACGCGTCCGTTCCGGCCGGTACCGTAGTGCAGGTGATGCAGGCCGGCTACATGATCGGCGAGCGCGTGTTGAGGCCGGCGCTGGTCGGCGTGTCGAAGGGTGGCGCGAAGGCCGCAACCGTCGTCAACGGCAACGAGCCCGAGGGCGAGGCCTAGACGCGATCTGTTTCCTGTCAGCTGCGCGGCGTGATGCCGTCGCGCACGGCACGGAAACGCGGAAATGCCGTGGACCACTGGTCGCGCGGGCTACTGCCGATGATGCGTAGCGTGGCCGGGCTGCCGAACCGCAACCACTGCACGACGGTGACGGGGGTGTTGTCCTTGCCGCTGATCGCATCGATTCGGGTCTCGAAGCCCGGCGTGCCGTCGATGCGCTGCGGCTCGGACATCGTGATCCTGGCATCCCGCACGCCCGGAATCTGAGTGGCGGCCTCTTGCGCGAAACGGGCGCGATCATCCGGCTCCGACGGCGCGGCGGCGATGGTGCCGATAATCATGAACGGGGCGGTCTCGAAGCCGGTCTTCTCCTCACCGTCGGCGAGAATCACGGCGGCGCCCGGCGCCAGTGTCAGGACGTTCTTGAAGTTACTGAGTTCGCTCACGTTGAACGGCAATAGTCCGAGTTGTTCCGAGATCGGCACCTGCTTGCGAACCACCGCCGAGGCAAACATCTGGCGCACCGCGTCGTCGGAATAGATCTTGGCGGCGTCCTCCGGGACTTGCACTGCGACATAGCCGGAGAAGCTGTCGCCCGGCAGGATCATTGAATAGCGCCGCACCCTGTTGGCGCCGTCCCCGGCGGTCTCGACGGTATAGTAGGCGGTGCCGGCCGACGTCTCGAGGCTCTCTGGCTTGACGCCGCCGCTGCCGGCGGCGTTGGCCGCAAAGGCGTTCTTGACCTCGCTGTAGGCGCCTGCCGGAAGCTCGGTGACCAGTACCTTGACCGTCTGATCGTCTGATTCGAATCCGGGAAAAGACTTGGAGGAGACCAGGCCGACCAACGGTGTCAGTCCCACCCGCGCTCCGGGTGGGAAGATCGCATCCGCTCCCAAGGCCGGTCGCAGGATGGCGACGAACAACGCAACAGCGGTCAATAGTCCAAGACGTTTCATGAAGAACCTATCTGGTTTGCAGTGAGCCCGCTCAATAGTCGGCCGGGATGCCGGCCCGGGGGGATGGTTCGTATGCCTGTTTTTAACGGTTTTGCGGGCCGGGCAACAGGCTCTGGAGGGCGCCGGTTTGTCACGCCCCCGTTAGGACGGGCATCGCGCTTCGCAGCCGATCCATTAACGGGATATTACCTGTCGGTCGAATTCGCGACGCCTGCCACCGACATTATCTTTCGCGGGCAGTGGTTTTCGGCGGCCAAGCTTGCTTCCGGTCCTTGCGGGCCGATACCCCCCTCCTATATGAGGCTCAACGTCGCAATATCGCGAGTATTTGATCTGAGGGGGTTTGGGTTGGGGCGCCTTCAGGGCCCTGCCGACCTGCCGCAAAAAGAAGGATATCAGGACCATGGGAAAGGTCATCGGGATCGACCTCGGCACCACCAATTCGTGCGTCGCCGTAATGGACGGCAAAACGTCGAAAGTCATCGAAAACGCCGAGGGCATGCGAACAACTCCCTCGATTGTAGCCTTCAGCGATGACGGCGAACGTCTGGTCGGCCAGCCTGCCAAGCGCCAGGCGGTGACCAACCCTGAGCGTACCTTCTTTGCGGTCAAGCGCCTGATCGGCCGTCGCTATGACGATCCGATGGTGGAGAAGGACAAGAAGCTCGTCCCCTACAAGATCGTCAAGGCATCCAACGGCGACGCTTGGGTCGAAGCCGACGGCAAGGCCTACTCGCCCTCGCAGGTCTCCGCCTTCATCCTGCAGAAGATGAAGGAGACCGCGGAAGCCCATCTCGGCCAGAAGGTCGATCAGGCCGTCATCACGGTTCCCGCTTACTTCAACGACGCCCAGCGTCAGGCCACCAAGGACGCCGGCAAGATCGCCGGTCTCGAGGTCCTGCGCATCATCAACGAGCCGACCGCAGCGGCTCTGGCTTACGGCCTCGACAAGACCAAGGCCGGCACCATCGCGGTCTACGACCTCGGCGGCGGCACCTTCGACGTCTCGATCCTGGAGATCGGCGACGGCGTTTTCGAGGTGAAGTCGACCAATGGCGACACCTTCCTGGGCGGCGAAGACTTCGACATGCGGCTCGTCAACTATCTGGCGGACGAGTTCCAGAAGGAGCAGGGCATCAACCTGCGCAACGACAAGCTCGCCCTGCAGCGGCTGAAAGAGGCTGCCGAAAAGGCCAAGATCGAGCTGTCCTCGACCACGCAGACTGAAATCAACCTGCCCTTCATCACGGCTGACCAGTCGGGACCGAAGCACCTGACGATGAAGCTCACGCGCGCCAAGTTCGAGGCGCTGGTTCAGGATCTGGTCGAGAAGACCATCGAGCCGTGCCGCAAGGCGCTGAAGGATGCCGGCCTGACCGCCGGCGAAATCGGCGAAGTGGTGCTGGTCGGCGGCATGACCCGCATGCCGAAGATCCAGGAGATGGTGAAGCAGTTCTTTGGAAAGGAGCCGCACAAGGGCGTCAACCCCGACGAAGTCGTTGCCATTGGCGCTGCGATCCAGGCCGGCGTGCTGCAGGGCGACGTCAAGGACGTGCTGCTGCTCGACGTGACCCCGTTGTCGCTCGGCATCGAGACGTTGGGTGGCGTGTTCACCCGCATCATCGACCGCAATACCACGATCCCGACCAAGAAGAGCCAGGTGTTCTCGACCGCCGAGGATAGCCAGAACGCGGTGACGATCCGCGTCTTCCAGGGTGAACGCGAGATGGCGGCCGACAACAAGATGCTCGGTCAGTTCGATCTGATGGGCATCCCGCCGGCGCCCCGTGGCATGCCGCAGATCGAGGTCACCTTCGACATCGACGCCAACGGCATCGTCAACGTCTCGGCCAAGGACAAGGCGACCGGCAAGGAGCAGCAGATCCGCATCCAGGCCTCCGGCGGCCTGTCGGAATCCGACATCGACAAGATGGTCAAGGACGCCGAGGCCAATGCGGCGTCCGACAAGAAGCGCCGCGAGGCGGTCGACGCCAAGAACCACGCCGACGCGCTGGTGCATTCGACCGAGAAGGCGCTGGCCGAGCATGGCGCCAAGATCGCCGAAGGCGAGCGCCGCGCCATCGAGGACGCGGTCAGCGATCTGAAGGAAGCGCTGAAGGGCGACGATGCCGAAGCCATCAAGGCGAAGACCAATACGCTGGCGCAGGCGTCGATGAAGCTGGGCGAAGCCATGTACAAGCAGCAGGCCGAAAGCGATGCGGCCAAGGACGCTGCGAAGGATGACGTGGTCGACGCGGAGTTCACCGAGGTCGACGACGACAAGAAGAAGTCTGCTTGATAGCGGGCAATGGTCATGACCCTCATTCCAAAGCACGCGTGAGCTGCGCTGCGATGGATGGGGGTCATTTCTCTTTGCGCCGAAGGCTGCATCCTTGTCGGCGCAATTCGGGACTGACGGCGAAGTTCGGGCGGGTGTGATGAATGTCTACCAAGCGCTGCTATTACGAAACCCTTGAGGTCGACCGCACCGCCGACGATTCCAAGCTCAAGGCGGCGTTTCGAAAACTTGCCATGAAATGGCATCCGGACCGCAACCCGGGCGACGCCACGAGCGAAGTGCGGTTCAAGGAAATCAATGAAGCCTACGAAGTCCTGAAAGACGGCGACAAGCGCGCTGCCTATGACCGCTATGGCCATGCGGCGTTCGAGCAGGGGGGCCCGGGCGGTCCGGGGTTTGGCAGCGGTTTTGCCACCTCGTTCTCCGATATTTTTGAGGACCTGTTCGGCATGGCGGGGCAGCGCAGCCGCGGCGGCGGTGGCCGCGAGCGTGGCGCCGATCTCCGCTACAATATGGAGATTAGCCTCGAGGAGGCCTTCGAGGGCAAGACCGCGCAGATCGAAATTCCGGTCTCCGTGACTTGCGAAGCGTGCTCCGGCACCGGGGCGAAGTCGGGCACCAAGCCGAAGTCCTGCTCGACCTGCGGCGGCGCGGGACGTATCCGGCAGTCGCAGGGTTTTTTCACGCTGGAACGGACCTGTCCGAGCTGTCAGGGGCGTGGGCAGACCATTGAGGATCCCTGTCCCTCCTGTACGGGCTCCGGGCGGGTGACGCGTGAGCGCACGCTCTCGGTCAACATTCCGCAAGGCGTGGAAGACGGCACACGGATTCGCCTCGCCGGCGAAGGCGAGGCCGGCGTCCGCGGCGGGCCGCCCGGCGACCTCTACATCTTCCTCTCGCTGTCGGCGCATGAGTTCTTCCAGCGCGATGGCGCCGACCTGCATTGTCGCGTGCCGATCTCGATGGTGACGGCCGCGCTCGGCGGCGAGTTCGAGGTACCGACCATCGACAAGGGCAAGACCAAGGTGAAGATCCCGGCGGGTGCCCAGTCCGGCCGACGTTTTCGCGTCGCCTCGAAGGGGATGCCGGTGCTCCGCTCGCGGCAGACCGGCGACATGTATGTCCAGGTGATGGTCGAGACGCCGCAGAACCTCACCAAGCGACAGCAGGAATTGCTGGCGGAGTTCGAGAAATTATCCTCGGGGGCGACCCAGCCGGAGGCTGCAGGCTTCTTCGCCAAGGTCAAGGACTTCTTCGGCAACCGTGCTAGTAGCTAGCGGCGGGACCAGCCAAAAACTTTAGAAGATGTATGGCGTTATCGCCACACTGCTCGGGTCATCTCGGGCCCTGGCAGTGCGGTGCGGCTTGACCGTCATGGCTGCACCCTATACGTCTTTGTGACTGTTTTCTGACACCGCCGCGCAAATGCGGTCCCGTCCGGTACTGACATGCCTTTGCAATCGTCTGTGCGTGCGTTGAAAAAGACCCCTCGTCTTGACGATGAGGTGCGTTTTCTCCGTTCATGGATCGAGAAGCCGCTTCATGTCGGTGCCGTGATGCCCTCTGGCCGTCCGTTGGCGCGGACCATGGCCCAATATGTCGACGCTGACGCCTCGGGCCCCGTGGTCGAACTTGGGCCGGGCACCGGCGCCATCACCAGCGCCTTGATCGAGCACGGGGTCGACCAGAAGCGTCTGGTCCTGGTCGAATACAATCCAGGTTTCTGCGCGCTGTTGCGCGACCGCTATCCCCAAGCCAAGGTGGTGCAGGGCGATGCGTACCGGCTCCGGGATACGCTCTGGAATATGCTGAGCGCGCCGGCGACCGCCATCGTGTCCGGCCTGCCGCTGGTCACCAAGCCGATGCTGACCCGGCTGAGGCTGGTTCGCGACGCCTTCGCAGCACTCGCACCCGGCGCCCCCTTCGTGCAGTTCACCTATTCGGTGGTGCCGCCGATTCCGAAATCACTACCCGGCGTATCCACGGAAGCCTCCGAGCGGATCTGGATGAATCTTCCGCCGGCCCGCGTTTGGGTGTATCGCAAATATTGATGCTGCCCAGCGTGTTCGCTCGGCGGCGCATGCTCGGCCTCAAATGCTTGGCCCCGAACGCGACTTTAAAAATTGTCCGCGCTGAAAATCCTGGTGATCCCCGGCTCGCTGCGCGCCGGCTCGCATAATGTAAGGCTCGCCGCCGCCGCCGCCCATCACTTCGCGCAGGCCGGCGCGGACGTGACGCGCATCTCGCTCGCCGACTTTGCGTTGCCGATCTATGACGGCGACCTGCAGGCGAAATCCGGCGTGCCGAAAAACGCGCTCAACCTGAAGCGCATGATCGGCGCCCATCACGGCGTGCTGCTGGTCACCCCCGAATATAATTCCTCGGTGCCGGCGCTCCTGAAGAACACCATCGACTGGATCACGCGTGTGCAGGATGCCCATGAAACAAGGGGCCAGATGTTGCGCGAACGGCCGTTTGCGATCGCGGCCGCGTCGGAAAGCAGGCTCGGCGGAACTCGCGCCTTGGCGGCCTTGCGGCTGATCCTGTCGGCCTGCCAGGCGACTGTCATTCCAAGCCAGCTCGCGCTGTCCTTCGCCCATCAGGCCTATGATGATATGGACAGATTGAAGAACCCGGCCGACATCGAGGCGTTGTCCGCGCTGGTCAAGCAGCTCATCGAAGTCTCCCAGAGCATGATGTGAGGTGACCATGACGGCGTCCGAGATTTCTCCCCGCGACCGGTTGATCGTGGCGCTCGATCTGCCCAACGTCGAGGCTGCGGACGCCATGGTGGCGCGGCTCGGCGACAGCGCGACGTTCTACAAGATCGGCTATCAGCTCGCCTTTGCGGGCGGCCTGCCGCTGGTGCGCCAGCTCGCCGAGCAGGGCAAGAAGGTCTTCATCGATCTCAAGCTGCATGACATCGGCCATACCGTCAAGCGCGGGGTCGAGAGCATCGCCAAATCAGGCGCGACCTTTCTCACCGTCCACGCCTATCCGCAGACCATGAAGGCGGCAGCCGAAGCGCGCGAGGGTACCGATCTGAAAATCCTCGCCGTCACCGTGCTCACCTCGTATGACGACGACGACCTTCACGCCGCCGGGTATCGCCTGGGCGTCTCCGATCTCGTTGCCGCGCGGGCCCAGCAGGCGCAGGTGCTCGGCATCGACGGCCTCGTCTGCTCGGCCGAAGAGTCGTCCGCCTTGCGCGAGATCGTCGGGCATCGGATGCGGCTGGTGACGCCCGGCATCCGTCCCGCCGGTTCGGGCGCCGGCGACCAGAAGCGCGTCATGACGCCGGCGCGCGCGATCGCGGCCGGCAGCGATTATCTGGTGGTCGGGCGGCCGATCCTCGAAGCTGCCGACCCCAAGGCGGCCGCGGAGGCAATCCAGGCCGAGATCGCGCCGGCGCTGGTTGCATAGAGGAAGGAAAGCTCAAAATGGCAAAAGGCTACTGGATCGCACGCATCGACGTCCACAACATGGACGGCTACAAGGACTACGTCGCGCAGAACGGCGCGGTGTTCAAGAAATACGGCGCCAAATTCCTGGTGCGTGGCGGCAAGTTCGAGCCCAAAGAGGGCAGCTCGCGGTCGCGCAATGTGGTGCTAGAGTTCAAGGACTACGAGACCGCCCTCGCCTGCTACAATTCGCCGGAATATACCCACCTGGTCGCGATCCGCAGCCCGCACTCCGAAGGCGACCTCGTCATCATCGAAGGATATGACGGACCGCAGCCCTGATCCCCCTACTCTGAATTCCTGGAGGCGCTCGGTTGCTGGAACGGGCCGCTCCGGCTACAACGGCCTCAAGAGGATATGTCCATGCCCGAGATGCGCTTGATCGTTGCGGGGGCCGGCGGCCGGATGGGTCGCGTGCTGACGCGCCTCGTCGAGGAGAGCCGCGGTGCGGTGCTGGTCGGCGCGCTCGAGGCGCCCGGGTCGGAGCTTTTGGGCAAGGATGCCGGCGTGCTGGCGGGACTGCCCGAAAACGGAGTCAAGCTGTCGGCCGATCTGTGGACGCTGTCGGAAAAAGCCGACGGCATCCTCGATTTCACCGTACCGCGCGCGACCATTGCCAATGTCGCGATCGCCGCCGAGCGCGGGCTCGTGCACGTGATCGGGACCACCGGGCTTTCGGCCTCCGACGATGCCGTGATCAACAGCGTGACCTCGCGCGCGATCGTGGTCAAGTCGGGCAACATGAGCCTCGGCGTCAATCTGCTGGCGGCGCTGGTCAAGCGCGTGGCGCGGGCGCTCGACCAGAGTTTCGACATCGAGATCCTGGAAATGCATCACAGGGACAAGATCGATGCGCCGTCCGGCACGGCGCTGATGCTGGGCCAGGCGGCCGCCGCTGGCCGTGGCATCTTGCTTGAAGACCATGCGGCGCGGGGCCGCGACGGCGTCACCGGCGCGCGTCGCTCCGGGGACATCGGTTTTGCCTCGCTGCGCGGCGGTACTGCCGCGGGCGATCACAGCGTGATCTTCGCCGGTGCGTCCGAGCGGATCACGCTGTCGCATCAGGCCGAGGACCGCGTTCTGTTTGCCCATGGGGCGTTGAAGGCAGCGCTGTGGGCGCATGGCAAGAAGCCCGGCCTCTACACCATGGCCGACGTGCTCGGCCTGAGCGATTTCTAACGTCCACAATTACGGAAGAGACAGCGATGAGCGATCGTCTTCTTGTTCTGGTGCGCCACGGCCAGAGCGAATGGAATCTGAGGAACCTCTTCACCGGCTGGAAAGATCCCGATCTGACCGAGCAGGGCATCGCGGAAGCGAAGGACGCGGGCCGCAAGCTGAAGGCGCAGGGGCTGCAATTCGATGTCGCCTTCACCTCGGTGCTGACGCGCGCGCAGCACACGCTCGATCTCCTGCTCGCCGAGCTCGGCCAAACTGGTCTTCCAACCAAACAGGACCTCGCGCTGAACGAGCGCGACTATGGTGATCTCTCGGGGCTCAACAAGGACGATGCACGCAAGCGCTGGGGCGAGGAGCAGGTCCTGATCTGGCGCCGTTCCTATGACGTGCCGCCGCCGGGGGGCGAAAGCCTGAAGGACACGCTGGCGCGCGCCCTGCCCTATTACGTCAAGGAGATCCTGCCCTGCGTGCTGCGCGGCGAGCGCACGCTGGTCGCAGCCCACGGCAATTCGCTGCGCGCGTTGATCATGGTGCTGGAAAAGCTCACGCCCGAGAGCATTCTGAAGCGCGAACTCGCGACCGGCGTGCCGATCATCTATCGGCTCAACGCCGATTCGACGGTCGCATCGAAGCTCGACCTGGCCACGTAGTTGGTTCAGTGGCCGCGGATGTCGCGCGGCTATCGTCGCTTCCTTCGGCGCAAAAAGCGTTATCGCAAATAGCGCGTCGACGGGGATATGAGGAAGGAGCTTGCGTTACTGCACGCCCACCTGCCCTGCTTCCCAACCCAGCATCGCCTGCTTGCGGGTAACGCCCCAGTGATAGCCGGTCAGTTTGCCGCCCTTGCCGAGTGCCCGATGGCACGGCACCACGAATGACACCGGGTTTCGTCCAATCGCCGCGCCGACGGCGCGCGAGGCTTTTGGCGATTTGATCTTGTTGGCGATGTCGGAATAGCACACCGCCCTGCCCATCGGGATCTTCAGCAACGTCTCCCACACCCGCAGCTCGAAATCGGTCCCGATCAGCACCACCCGCAGCGGCAGGTCCGGCCGCCACAGCCTGGTGTCGAAGACGCGCTGGGCGAGCGCCGCCGTGCCGTCGCGATCTTCGACATAGGTCGCGTTCGGCCAGCGCCGCTTCATGTCGGCGAACGCGATCTGCTCTTCGCCGGGATCGGCGAAGGCCAGTCCTGCGAGCCCGCGGCCGGTCGCAATCACGATCGCACTGCCGAAGGGCGAGGCGTGAAAGCCGTAGCGCAGCATCATGCCGGCGCCGCCGTTCTTCCATTCGCCGGGCGACATCGCCTCGTGGGTGACGAACAGATCGTGCAGCCGTCCCGGGCCTGACAAGCCGGAGTCCAGCGCCGCGTCCAGCACGCTGGCGGAATCCCTGAGCAGGCCCTTGGCGTGGTCGAGCGTCAGCGCCTGCATGAAGGCCTTTGGCGTCAGGCCGGCCCAGCGCCGAAACAGATGGTGCAGTTCATCCGGTGTCACGCTGGCGGCATCCGCGATGGCTTCGATGGTTGGTTGCGCGCGCCAATGTTCGGAGATGAAGGCGATGGCGCGCCGCACCGAATCATAATCCCGCAACGCGGCGTCCTGCGGGCCGGGCTTGGTCAGGTGCTGGTCATGTATCGCGAGTGTCATCATGGCAGCTGATGTAGGACAGGCGGGCCGCCCGAACCACCCGATTTCCGATCAGCCCTTACGCCACCGGATTATAGCTCACGCCGCGCCGGGCAGCCACCAGCGCAGCGTTCAAGGCACTGGCAAAGCTTGCCTTTTCGCCCGGACCGAGAAAATTTCCGATCGCCAGATGGCGTCCGCGGGAGACGAGATAAAGCCGTTCAATGCCGTATTCCTGGTGCACTTCCTGGTCGAGCCGCACCCAGAGCGGATTGAGCACCCATTCGGCGACATGGCCGCGATGGCTGACGCGGCGGACGCGGAGTTCGGATGGCGTCATCGAGATCTCTTCGCGCGCGTTGGCTCGGCGGAAGTTGACCTTGAAAGCCCAGTAAATCGCGAGAACGTCGAGGCCGAAAAAGCCGAACACCGGCCACGCGCCCATCAACAGGAAGGCGATGCCTGCGGCAAAGCTGACCGTACCAAGAAACGCCATCACCAGCAGGAAACCGGTACGGTTGAGCGAGCGATGCGGCGTCAGCAGCGCCTGGAACAATTCCGGCTCCGCCGCATCGGGATCAAAATGATTGCCTGCGGTCATGACCTTTCACTATATCCAACTTCATGGCCAAAATCATCCGTACTCAACGTGCCAAAACAGCTCGCGTTCGGCCGCTGCCGAAAAAATCGGCAAAGCCGCCCAAAGCCACCAAGCCCGCGCGAGTCGCCAATCCGGCACCGAGCCCGCCGCTCCCAAAAGCCATCAAATCCAAAGTCGCCACGTCTGAAGCCGCCCGTTCCAAAACAGCAAAACCCAAGACCGCAAAATCCAAGACCCCAGCACCGTGGACCCCTGCGGAGGTCCGCGAAGCCTTCAGCCGCTTTGCGAAGGCCAATCCCGAGCCGAAGGGCGAACTCGAGCATCTCAATCCCTTCACGCTCCTGGTCGCCGTCGTATTGTCGGCGCAGGCCACCGATGCCGGCGTCAACCGGGCGACGCGGGCGCTGTTCGAAGTCGCCGATACGCCGCAGAAAATGATCGAGCTGGGCGAAGACAAACTGCGCGATTACATCAAGACCATCGGTCTCTACCGCACCAAGGCCAGGAACGTCATCGCCCTGTCGGAAAAGCTGATCAGGGAGTTCGGCGGCGAGGTGCCACGTACCCGCGCCGAGATCGAGTCGCTTCCGGGGGCAGGCCGCAAGACCGCCAATGTCGTGCTCAACATGGCCTATGGCGAGCGCACTTTGGCGGTCGACACCCATGTTTTTCGCGTCGGCAATCGCACCGGGCTAGCGCCGGGCAGGACGCCGCTCGAGGTGGAACTGGGATTGGAGAAGGTGATCCCTGCCGAGTTCATGCTGCACGCGCATCATTGGCTCATCCTGCATGGCCGCTACACCTGCCTCGCTCGCAAGCCGCGCTGCGACGTATGCCTGATCAACGATCTCTGCCGCTGGCCGGAAAAGCCGATCTGAGGCATCATTGCCGTCATCGCTTGATAGCATCGTCCGGCGTTTGGACTCCCGGCGGGTTTTGTTTGGGAACAGCGATTTGGAGAGAGCGTCGTGAGCGAGCAGGACCAAGCCGTCCCGATTCCCGCCGGCCCGAACATGTCGGCTCCGGTTTCAGCGCCGGTCAATTCGACGCCAGCCAAGTCTACGCCCGGCTTTTGGAACCGGTTCGTGATCCCGTTGTTCGCGGTCCTTACGGCCTTCGGCTTCATCGCGCTCGCAACGTTGCGCTGGGATGAATGGACCGGCGACGCCGCGATCCAGAGCACGGACGACGCCTATGTCCGCAGCGACCTGACGCATCTGAGTTCGCGCGTTGCCGGCGAGGTCTTGACCGTCGCGGTGGATGATTTCCAGCGGGTCAAGGCCGGCGAACTCCTGGTTCAGATCGATCCCGCCGACTACCAGGCCCAGGTTGATCAGGCGGAGGCAGGTGTTGCCGCGGCGCAAGCTGCGCTGGATAATCTCTCCAACCAGGTCGAACTGCAATACGCGACCATCGCGCAGGCCGATGCGCAGCGGGTTTCGGCGGAAGCGCAGCTTGTGGAAGCGCGCGAGGAGCAGACGCGGCAGCAATCGCTGACGCAGACTGAAGCCGGGACGCGGCAAAAGCTCGAACAGGCGACGGCGGCCTTCGCCAAAGCCGACGCTGACGTCCACGCCAGCCGCGCGGTCATCGCCGAGCAGAAGCATCAGCTCGAAGTGCTCTCCGGAACGAAGAAGCAGCGCGCGGCCGACCTCGAGGGCGCCAAGGCAACCCTGGCCGCCGCCAGGCTCAAGCTCGGCTACACCAGGATCGTGGCGCCGTTCGACGGCGTCACGGGAGAGCGCGAGGTTCAGCCGGGGGACTATGTCAACATCGGGACCAATCTGGTCAACGTGGTGCCGCTGCCCAACGTCTACGTGATTGCGGATTACAAGGAGACCCAGCTCACCCGCGTCAAGCCCGGGCAACTCGTCGATCTTACGGTCGATTCCTTCCCGCGTGAGACGTTGCACGGCCGCGTCGAACGGATTTCGCCGGCCAGCGGCTCGCAATTTGCGCTGCTGCCGCCGGACAACGCCACCGGAAATTTCACCAAGGTGGTGCAGCGCATTCCGGTCCGCATCGCGCTGGACAAGAACCAGCCATTGCTGCAGCGGCTGCTGCCGGGCATGTCGGTCACGACCAGGATCCACACCGACGATAGCGGATCCAATGGCGCAAAATGACGCCGACCATGGGCCCCTGTCGCGCGGCGGCATCGCGCCGCAACCGCTGTTCGCGGTCGGTGCCGTGCTGCTCGGCTCGTTCCTCGCAAATTTCGACAGCCGCCTGACTTCGGTTGGCCTGCCCGACCTGCGCGGCGCGTTCTCGCTCAGCTTCGACGAGGGCGCCTGGCTTTCCACGGCCGGCATCGGCTCGCAGATCTTCATCGCGCCCTGCGTGGCGTGGCTTGCGACCGCATTCGGGATGCGCCGGGTGCTCGGCATCCCAAGCCTGATCTTCGCGGCCATCTCGCTGATCCTTCCGTTCGTCCGCGATTACACGACACTGATCGCACTCAGCATCGCACACGGCATGCTGCTCGGCACCTTTGTGCCCGCGACGTTGATGATCATCTTGCGCAACCTGCCGATTCGGTGGTGGCTGCCCGCGATCGCGCTGTATGCGATCCGGGTCGGGTTCGCGCTGGATACCAGCTCGTCGGCGGTCGGCTTCTACGTCGAACACTGGGGCTGGCAGTGGCTCTATTGGCAGGCGGCGCTGATCGCGCCGCTGATGGGTCTGATGGTCTATCTCGGCACTCCGCATGAAGCCGTCAACCGCGACCTGGTGCGCGAGGCCGACTGGGGCGGAATGCTGCTGCTCGGCGCCTCGGTCTCGATGGTCTACGCCGGTCTCGACCAGGGCAATCGTCTGGACTGGCTGGGGTCGGGCACGGTCGTGGCGCTGCTTGTCGGCGGCTGTGTGCTGTTCGTCATCTTCCTCGTCAATGAAGCCAGCGTCCGGCAGCCCTGGGCTCATGTCAACGTGCTGTTCTCGCGCAATATCGGCCTCTCGCTGCTCGGCATCCTGCTCTATACGCTGACCAGCCTGTCGAACTCGTCGCTGGTGCCGAACTTTCTCGGCGTCGTCACCCTGTTGCGGCCCGAGCAATCCGGCGTGCTGCTGTTGACTTACGGCGCGCTGCCGATGCTCGTCCTGGTACCGATCTCGATCTTCCTGCTCCGGCATTTCGATGCGCGCGTGGTGCTGATCGTCGGACTGTCGGCATTCGCCGCAGCGAACCTGCTCGGCACCCAGCTCACCCATGACTGGGCACGTGGCGATTTCATCCCTATCGCGCTGCTGCAATCGGTCGGGCAGGCGTTTACGCTGCTGCCGATCATCATCCTGTTGCTGTCGAACGCCGATCCGGCGCGCGCGACGGCGTTTGCGGCCTATATCCAGATCACACGCCTCGGCGGCGCGGAAATCGGCGTGGCGCTGATGGGGACCTGGCTGCGGGTCCGCGAGCAGGTGCATTCCAACTTTCTCGGGCTGCACATCGAGAATGGCGAGGTCGACGTGATGCACATGCTGACACAACTGGCGAATCGATTTGCAAGCCGTGGCGTGTCAACCGCTGCAGCGCGAGCGCTGGCGACGCTTTCGGCCGAGGTGCAGCGGGAAGCAAATGTGCTGGCCTATATCGATGGCTTTTGGTTGTGCTTCTGGCTGGCGATCGCCGCGCTGATCTGTATCAGCCTGATTACCCGCGCGCCGCCCGGCCCGTTCACGCCGGAGCCGTTCGGCGCTGCGAAGGCCGTGCTGCGGAAGTGCGGCTTGGCCGTTCCGCGTTAGTTGCCCCTGCCCATCGCGCTTGTCGGCAGCCAATCGCGAGCCTCCGCTGCGCACCAAGGTCCGGATCACGGACCATGCAATATCCGGGAGCGCGCGCACGGCCGGCAGGTGCAGGATATGTTTTCGCGCAGGTGAAAACGCCTTCGGCGTCCGCCGCGCCCCGGGACTATTGCAAGATGCTCGGCGTCATCCCGGGCGACCAGGCGTTCCGTCCGCTCGCGAAGGGAGGCTGCCCGCTGCCGGCGCGGTAGAGCACCTTCGGCCCGGCCCGCCCGCAGCCATCGTTGCAGCAAACCAGCGCCGCATTCAACTTATAGTGAATGCAGCCCTCGGCTTGCGGACCGCTGCGGTCGAAATATTAGCACCGTTGCGCGGTTCAGTAGGTCAGGGTCAAACAGGGGATAGCAGATGAACCACACGGCCGCGCTCGTTTCACTGGCGACCTCGGTTCCACCCCACCAATTCCATCAGAAGCAGATTCTCGAAGCCGCCTGGGCCGTGCTCGGCCGCTACGAGCAGTTCGAAACCCTCTCGAGCCTGTTTTCAAATACCGGCATTCGTAATCGATACGGCGTCAAGCCGATCGAATGGTATCTCGAGCCGCGCGGCTGGCCCGAGCGCACCGAAGCTTTCCTGCAAGGTGGGGAATCCCTGTTCATAGATGTTGCCCGCAAAGCCATTGCCGGGGCCGACCTCGATGCCTCCGAGATCGACACCGTGGTGACGGTCTGTTCGACCGGCATTGCGACGCCGACTCTGGAAGCGCGCGTTGCCGGCAAGATGGGGTTTCGCAGCGACGTGTCGCGGGTACCGGTGTTCGGGCTTGGATGCGCGGGGGGCGTATCGGGATTGTCGATCGCCGCGCGGCTGGCGCAATCGCGGCCCGGCACCAACGTGCTCATGGTGGCGCTCGAACTCTGCACGCTGGCGGTCCGCCACGACGAACTGACCAAGGCCAACATCGTCGCCGCGAGCCTGTTCGGCGATGGCGCGGCAGCCATCGTGCTGCGCGCCGGCGACGGCGGCGCGACGCAGGTCGAGGCGACCGGCGAGAAGCTGTGGCCCGATACGCTCGACATCATGGGCTGGAGCGTCGATCCGGAAGGGTTCGGGGTGATCTTCCAGCGTACGATTCCGGATTTCGTCAGGGACAATATGGGACCGGCCGTCGCCGAGATCGTCGCGCGGATGAAGCTCCCGATCGGCGAGATCGATCGCTTCATCTGCCATCCCGGCGGCAGCAAGGTCATCACCGCGCTGGAGCGCGCGCTCTCGCTCGGTCAGGGCACGCTCGATCATGAGCGCGACGTCATCGCCGACTATGGCAACATGTCGGCGCCGACAGTGTTGTTCGTGCTCGAACGCGCCCGGGCGCGAGGGTTGCCGCCACGGTCGCTCCTGACCGCGCTTGGCCCCGGTTTCACCGCAAGCTGCGTCGCGCTACGGCACGCCGCGTGAGCCTCGCCGCCATCATCCTGTTGCTCGTGACGCTGCAGCGGCTCGGCGAACTCGTTCTCGCACGCCGTAATACCGAGCGGCTGAAGGCGCGCGGCGCGATCGAGATCGGCGCGCGCCACTATCCCCTGATCGTGTCCGTTCACGCTGCCTGGCTGATCGCTCTGTGGATCCTGGGCCTCGATCAGTCGGTCAATCTTGTCCTGCTTGCGGTTTTCGTGATGCTGCAAGGCTTGCGGCTGTGGGTGCTCGCCACGCTCAGATCGCGCTGGACCACCCGGATCATCGTGTTGCCGGGCGAGTCATTGGTGAACTCGGGGCCGTACCGGTATATTTCGCATCCCAACTATGCCATTGTGACCGCGGAGATCGCGGTCCTGCCCCTTGCCCTTCATCTGCCGGTCGTAGCCCTGCTGTTCACGATTCTGAACGCGATGGTGCTGAGCATCCGGCTCCGCGCCGAAGGCCGCGCGCTTGTTGCCGTGAGCGCCAGCGCTGTGACCGCCGGCAACGGAGTGCCCGCGCGCGCCACGTCATGAGCGAACCGTACACGTCTCACACGGACGTCCCGACAGGCGCGATCCCGAAAGTCGCGACTTGGGCCGCCTTCCTGCTGATGTGTCTCGGCATGTTCATGGCGATTCTCGACATCCAGGTGGTGGCGACGTCGCTGCCGACGATTCAGCAAGCGCTCGGCATTTCGCCGGATATGATGAGCTGGATTCAGACGGCCTATCTGATCGCCGAAGTCATCGCGATCCCGCTGACCGGTCTGCTCACCCGCGTTCTGACCTTGCGCTGGCTGTTTGCCGTCGCCGTCAGCCTGTTCACGCTGGCGTCGATCGGCTGCGCGCTCAGCGGCGGGTTTGCCGTGCTGCTGGTATTTCGCGTGCTGCAGGGATTTTCCGGCGGCGTGCTGATCCCGGCGGTTTTTTCCGCGGTGTTCCTGCTGTTTCCACCCCGGCTCCACGCGGTCGCGACGGCCGTGGGCGGCATCGTCGCGGTTCTGGCGCCAACCGTCGGGCCGGTGGTCGGCGGCTTCATCACGGAGACCTGGTCCTGGCCGTGGCTGTTCCTGATCAACGTGATTCCTGGAATGGTCGCGGCGTCGGCGACGCCATTCGTGCTGCCGCGTCAGCGAACCGACCTCGGTGAACTTGCCAAGCTCGATGTCCGTGCGCTGTTGCTGATGGCGGTGGCGCTGGCGAGCCTCGAGATCGGGCTGAAGCAGGCGCCGCAGCGCGGCTGGCTGTCGCTGTCCTGCGCGGGCCTGCTGCTGGTGAGCGCGATCGGCGGAAGCATTTGGACCTACCGAACGCGCTGCGCCTCGCATCCGATCGTGCGGCTGGCGGTGCTCAAGCGGCGCTCGTTCGCGGTCGGCTGCGCCTTGAGCTTTTGTCTGGGCGTCGGACTGTTCGGATCGGTCTATCTGATGCCGGTATTTCTCTCCTTCGTGCGCGGCCATGACGCGTATGAGATCGGGGCCATCATGCTGGTGACGGGCGCCGCCCAGCTCATCACCGCGCCGTTTGCCGCGCTGCTGGAAGGCCGGATCGGCGCGCGGCCGTTGACGGCGGCCGGCTTTGCCCTGTTCGCGGTCGGGCTGGGTTTGAGCTACTTTCAGCCGCGGGTGGCCGATTTCGACGAGATGCTGTGGCCGCAGATCCTGCGCGGCATCGCCATCATGTTCTGCCTGCTGCCGCCGACCCGCATTGCGCTTGGCGCGTTGCCGGAAGCCGAGGTGGCCGATGCCAGCGGCCTCTTCAACCTGATGCGCAACCTCGGCGGCGCGATCGGTATCGCCATGATCGACAGCATCCTGTACGGCCGGGTCGGAACCTATGCCGAGAATTTTCGCGACCGGCTGATGGCAGGTGACGTCACGGCCGCGAACGCGATTGGGCTGAGTGCGAAGATGTTTGCCAACAGGCCGGCGGGTCCGCCCGATGCCGCTACCATCGCGTTCGTGCGACCGATGGTCGAACGGGCGTCGCTCGCGCTATGCGTCAACGAGGCCTGGGCGATGCTGGCCTGTGTCGCGATCGTGGGCCTTCTGCTGGTGCCGTTCGCCCGCGATGCCGCCGAACCCCGACGCGCGAGCCTGTTCCGCAAGAGCTTGTCGCGGTATCTCGCAAAGGATCACGCGCAAACGATCGGCTGACGTCGCGTCCCGACATCAGCGTGCGCTCGGGACCCGGTTCTGGCGCCGCGGCTCGATCAGTTCGGGCCGCGAACCCGAGAGACGCTTGTGCATGTGGACCATCAAGGCCATGCCGAACAGCGGCGTCGCCAGATTGACGACCGGGATCGACACGAACGCCGCGATGATGAGCCCCGCGGCAAAGATGGTGGTCGCGTTGTCCTTGCGCATCAGCTTGGCTTCCGCGGGTGGCCGGAAGCGCATCGCCGCCAGCTCGAAATATTGTTTGCCCAGCAGCCATCCGGTTGCGATGAAGAAGGCCAGGAACCCTGCCCCCGCGACGAAGATGAACGGCAACGCGATTAAATAGACGACGATCGTCAGCAGCGCGGTCTTGACGCCCTCGCTCGCGGCGAGCGTCAGCGGCAGCGCGACGCCGGGATGTTCCGCCGGATAATATTCCCGCTCGACATGGTCTGCGATGTCATCGACAAAGAAGCTGGCGATCAGCGAGGTGATCGCCGGCATCAGGAAGATGCCGCCGAGCACGACGCCGAGGCCGGCCGCGATCGAGACGATCCAGGCGAGCAGATTGAGCGGAGTATGGAAGCCCGGGCCAAGCATGGTCTCGGCCCAGGTCTCGCCGTGGCTGGCGAACCAGCCCAACAGACGCTGCAGCCCGATCGCAAGCACGGCGATCAGCACCAGCGCGAGCCCGATCGACCGCCACAGGATCGAACGCATCGGCGGCGATAGCATTTGCGAAAGCGCCTTGACGGCGGCGTCCAGCATGGCGGTCTATCCTCGAGCGAAAACCCCCGCGAGAGGTAGACATGTTCGACGGCATCGGCAAGGGCCGTTCCGCAAGCAGACCCGCCGACCGTGACACGCGCGGGCTCGTGGTTCTGCCGGTCCCCGGCTGGCAAAAACGCCCGCTAGCCGCCGCGCTGATACATCACGCGCAACTCTGACGCGGCGACATCCCGCAACCGCGCGAGCGCTTGCTTCAGGCTCCTGACTTCGGTCTCTGTGAGACCGCGCTCTTCGTGGTAGGCCTGTATCAGAGCAGATTCGGCGGCGTGCGCGGCTTCGCCGGTCGCAGCGAAGCCCACCGTTGCTCCGACACCGTAGATGCCGTGCAAGTGCCGATAGGCATTCGAGACGGTCTTGATCCCACTGCTGTCGCCGCGCGACATCCGGCCGGCCGACATCATCGTCGTCTCGATCTTGTTCTCGAGCGTTGTCGCGAAGCGGTGCCGCACCCTGGCCACGCACATCTCGAACCGATCGGTATACATGCGTTCCTCCTCTTGTTGCCTTGATGCGAGTGTTCAGCAGAGGAATTAACCGGGGGGCACGTTTCCCGATCAATTTGATTCGAAAAACCAAGCGCTCGCCCGAACGTGGCCGCCGGCAATCGTGATACTCAGGCCGGCCCTCAAGTGCCCGGCACGGTGCACACTGGTACGTGTGACTGATCTCTCATGCGCTGATTACGTGTTTGTACGGAACAGAAACTTAACGCCCGGGTCAGCGGGATCGAGCCAGACTCGCCCTTCGAGACTGAATCGCGAAAGCTGATATTAGCGCGCGTGACGCGAGGCTCTCATGGAATTCTCGCCGCCAGGGATCACCGATGGGATTCGTCATCCCGCGACGCAGCCGAAGCGTATCCTGGTCATCGACGATGATCCCTGTGTCGGCGCAGCGATCGGGGCCATCCTGGCCGGCTTCAACTACGAGACCGTTCATGAATCTCGCGCCTATGCCGGCATTCAAACGCTCAGGCAGTCGGTTTTTGACGTCGTGATGATCGATATCTTCCTCCCGGGATTGAGCGGGCTCGATGCCATCGGATATGTCCGCAGCGGCTCGTCGATTCCGATCATCGCCATGTCGGGTTTTCGACTCCGGAGCTCGATCGAACCGGTGGACTATCTTGGAATGGCAACGCAGCGGGGCGCCACGTTGTGCATGCGCAAGCCGTTCAGGCCCGCGCAACTGATAGAGGCTGTCGATTCGAGCGGCAGCCTACGGCCCCCGATTAAATCGCCAATTTGTTGAAGGATGGGTACATTGTCGCAGACGGAGAAAGTGATGTCCGCATTTCCATCGGAGAGGCCGGCTGGTGAAGAGCGGGCGGCCGCCGATCTTGCGGTGCGTCCCCTCGATGAGCCGCGTGCGTACTCGGCAAGCGAAATCGGCGCTGCGATTGCGCATGAACTCAATGGACCGCTAACTGCCCTCATTCTCTATATCGGATACATCGAGCAGAACAGCCATCGCTTTGCCGGCACGGATATTGATGCCGAGCGGGTCAAGCGAGTCGTTGAAAGCGCCGTCCAGGAAGCCGAGCAGCTCTGCTCGCTGGTCCATCGCATGGGCGACGCCTTCGAGGCGCCGCTTCGGAAGGAGACGGCGGTCACCGAGGCGCGCGACGCCATTGCCTGGTGGTCGAAAGCAAGCGATCCCGAAGGTAAATCGCGAAACGAGGCCACGAGCCGTACGGTCGGCGACTTGCGCCAGCCTTCGCTGCAATCGCTGACTCGACGCGAGCGCGAGGTCCTGCGCCTGGTCAGCGAGGGCTATTCCAACAAGGAAGGCGCCGCGCTGATGAACATCAGTTACCGGACCTTCGAATGCCACCGCGCGGAAGTCATGCGAAAGCTCGGCGCCAGGAATACCGCGGAGCTCGTTCGCTTCGCCCTGCTGGGCGCCATTGGATCCGCGCTGCCAGAGCCGCCCGGTGCTTAGCGCGAACCTTTCAAAATACTGGACAAGCCGATGCCCACCATAAGCCCGTACATCGCCGAGCAGGGCTTCGCGCAAGAGATGTTCCGACTTGCCGTCGAGGCCTGTCCGAGCGGCATGGTGATGATCGATCACGAGGGTAAGCTCGTGATGGTCAACACGGAGGTCGAGCGCCAGTTCGGCTATCCGCGTGATGAACTGATCGGGCAGTCGGTCGACATTCTGGTACCGGAGCGGCTGCGGGCACAGCACCGCCGCCATCGCCAGCATTTCTCGTCCAAACCTGAAAGCAGGTCCATCGGCGCGGGTCGTGATTTGTTCGCATGCCGCAAAGATGGTAGCGAGTTTCCAGTCGAAGTCGGCCTTAACCCGATCCAGGCCGGCGGTCGTTTGCTGGTGCTCGGCGTCATCGTCGATATCAGTCAGCGCAAGCATATGGAGCGTCTGAAAGACGAATTCGTCGCAACCGTCAGTCACGAGCTGCGTACGCCGCTGACGTCGATCGCCGGATCGCTCGGCCTCTTGATCGGTCAGTGGTCGAACAATCTGCCGGAGCCGGCGACACGTCTGGTTTCAATTGCTCATAAGAACATCCAGCGCCTGGTTCGCCTGATCAACGATATTCTGGATATCGAAAAGCTGGAGTCCGGCCGCGTCGTGTTCAATTTCGCCCGAGTCGGCCTGCGTCAGCTCGTGGAGCAGGCGATAGAGGATAATCGGGGCTTTGCCGGGGAATTCGCCGTTCGTTTGCGGCTGAAGGCCGGTTCGAGTGAGGCCGAAGTCAGCGCGGACCCGGATCGCTTGTCGCAGATCCTCACGAACCTGCTGTCGAATGCGGTCAAATTCTCGCCAAGGGAAGGCGAGGTGGTTATCGCCGTGGAAAAGCTGGGTCAGCTGTGCCGGGTTTCCGTGCGCGATCAGGGTCCGGGGATTCCGGAGGAATTCAAACCGCGCATCTTCGGGAAATTTGCACAGGCCGATGGGACGAGCGCGCGGCGCAAGGGAGGGACCGGGCTTGGCCTCAGCATCGCGAAACAGATCGTCGAACGGCTTGGCGGCCAGATCGGCTTTGACGACGCGCCAGGCTGCGGAACCGTCTTCTTCGTCGAGTTGCCGGCCTGGGATGGTAGCGCCGGCGGTGAAATAGATGTCGACCTGGACAGATCCCCGCCGCGGCTCCTGCTCTGCGACGACGACCCTGCCGTGGCGAAGGCCGTGCGTCGACGGCTGCGTCCTTCCGGGTTTGCGGTCGACTTCGCCCACACGCCGGATTCTGCGATCATGCGCGTCAGCGCCACCCGCTATGCCGCGATCCTCGTTGATCTCAGGCTCCGCGACGCCGACGGCATGGATTTGATCGTGCAGTTGCGCGCTCAGCCACACAACAGCAAGACGCCGGTCGTCGTGATCTCGGGGGATCCCGGGCGCGGGCGCGAGGATGTGCGCGCGCCTCTCCTCGATATCCTGGAATGGTTCGATAAGCCGATCGACTTCGCGCGCCTGGTCAAAGTCCTTCAGACCGCCATTTCCGCGCAGCGCGCGCGACCGCTCGTCCTTCACGTCGACGATGATCCCGAGGTTGCCGCATTGGTCGCGCGCCAGCTCAGCGCACTGGCGGACGTCAAATCGGCGGACAGCCTTGCGGAAGCGTTGCATGCGCTGGCCGGCCGTCATGTCGATCTCGTGATCCTTGATCTTGCGCTTGGCGACGACTCCGGTCTCGACTTGCTGCCGGAATTTCGTGATGCGGTCGGCAACCCCATTCCGGTCATTGTGTTCTCGAGCCACGCCCTCGAGGCGCCATGCAGCGTCCAGATCGGCGCCGCCTTGTCCAAGGCAAACTCTCCGCTCGAAAGACTGGAACATGCCGTCCGCGACCGTCTGGCACTGCTGCCCGCGCAGGTGGCATGAGGAGATCAACATGGCTGCAATCCGCGTGCTTCACATCGATGACGAAGCCGATCTTCGTGAAATCATCGAGATTTCGCTCGGGCTCGATCCGACCTTTGCGATTCGAAGCTGTGAATCGGGCCCCGAAGGGATGGTGGTTGCCGCGGAGTGGAATCCCGATGTCATCCTTCTGGACGTCATGATGCCGGTGATGGATGGACCCGCGACCCTCGCTGCGCTGCGCGGCGATCCGAGCACGGCCGGCATTCCCGTGATCTTCATGACGGCCCGGGCACAGGCCCGCGAGCTCGATCGCCTCCGCGCGCTCGGCGCGATTGGTGTGATCGCAAAGCCGTTCGATCCGATGACGCTTGCGGCCGCAGTCCGAACCTACCTCCAGCCGCTGGTCGATCCGCTTGAGGACCTGCGGGCACGTTTCCTGCTGCGGGTCCGCCGGGATATCGCGGCGCTGTCGGCGCATCAGGCTGCACTGAGGGCTGGCATGGCGCCGGCGCAGACGCTGGATCATATCAAACAGCTCGCTCACAGTCTCTCCGGTGCCGGCGGCATCTATGGATTTCCGGAAATCAGCGATGCCGCCGCGGCGGTGGAGGATGCCGCTCTCGACCGGATGACTGCCGCCGGATCCGACGAGATGCTCGCAGGTGCGCTCGACGGCCTCATTGCGCTTGCGCCGTCCGACCTGGTCCGTCAGCCGGAGCAGGCGGTTACGCGCTAGTACCTAGCCAAACCTTAGCCAAGCATTAGTCCATTGGCGCTGAGATCGACGTCGAAATGCCGGGCAGCTTTCTGTCACGAACCCGGCAATCGGTAACAGGAGCGCCACCATGCTGCAGTCTGCACTCGAGATCGACCGGCCCGTCGCCCAACCCGAGATCATCGAATTTCGTTCGGCCCACCAGGCCCCGCGGATGCTCATCGCGGATGACGACCCTTGCGTGCTGCGACTGCTGGCGGACCATTGCGCGCGCATGGGCTTCAGCGTGGATACCGCTTGCAATGGAATCCAGGCGCTTCTCAAGGCCAACAAGACCAAGCCGGAGATCATCGTCATCGACGTCAACATGCCCGAGGTCGACGGCCTGTCAGCCTGCGCGCATCTGCTCGGTCCGGACCGGTCACCGGTCAATGTGATCGTGATCACGGGCAGCAGGGATCGGGAGACACTGGAGCGGTGTGAAGGCTTCGGCGCCTATTACGCGCGCAAGGGGCCGAATTTCTGGAGCGATCTGGAATCGGCGCTGCTGGAAATCCAGCCTCGCATGGCCGGGCAGATTCTGCAGTGCAACATGCCCGAGGCGGTTCCCGTCCGGCTCCGCCCTCGTGTGCTGCTTGTCGATGACGACGACGACATCAACCGGCTGCTCTCGACCCGGCTTGGCAAATGCGGGATCGATGTGGCCTATGCGCCGGATGCGGCTCACGGCCTCCGCATGGCCGCCCGCGAGGAGCCCGCCGTCATCGTGACGGACTATTTCATGCCGAACGGCGACGCGCTGTATTTCCTGACGCGACTGCGTACATCGCAGGCGACCGCCCGAATTCCGGTCATTGTCTTGTCCGGACGGCAACTCAACGAAGTGACCGTTCAAGACCTGAAGCGGACCATCCACGGCCGCCCCGGCGCCTGCCATATCCTGGCGAAATCCGGGGATACGTCGGTGCTGTTCGAGACGTTGCGAAAATTCTGCGGCTTCGAGCCGGCAAGCATCGAACCGATGTTTCGGCAAAGTCGCCTGCCCCGTTGATGTCGACGCATCACGGTTGGCGAACCCGCCGGTCGCGGAGCTCCCATGCCGCCCTGCGGTTCGGGCCATGCGCACGCAATGCGTCCCTTCGCCAGATTGGGTTGTCCCTGGTCGGTCCGGAGGCCTAGTCTGCGGGCCAAAGATCGAATGGCACGGGAGACAGGGATGGCCGGGACGGGATTGCCACTGGACGGCGTGAGGGTTGTAGAAATGACCCACATGGTGATGGGCCCGTCCTGCGGCATGATTCTGGCGCAACTCGGGGCCGAGGTGATCAAGGTCGAGCCGCCCGCGGGCGACAAGACCCGCAGTCTCGGTGGCATGGGAACGTCGTTTTTCCCGCTGTTCAACCGGGGCAAGCGCAGCGTCGTGCTCGACTTCGATGTTCCTGCGGATCGCGAGACCATGCACCGGCTGCTGGCGACCGCCGACGTGTTCCTGGAGAATTTTCGCGATGGCCTGCTGGAAAAGCAGGGGCTCGGCAGCGACGAGCTGCATCGCCGCCACCCGCATCTGATCGTCGCCGGCCACAAGGGCTTTCTGTCCGGTCCCTACGAACATCGTCCGGCACTCGACGAAGTCGTGCAGATGATGTCGGGCCTTGCCGCCATGACCGGCACGAAGGAAAAGCCGCAGCGGGTGGGCTCGTCCGCCAACGACATCATGGGCGGCATGTTCGGGGTGATCTCGATCCTCGCCGCGCTTTATCAGAAGCGGGGTGGCCGCACCGAGGGCGCCGACATCCGGATCGGCCTGTTCGAGAATTGCCTGTTGCTGGTCGCCCAGCACATGGTGGAATATGAGATGACCGGCAACAAGCCGCGCTCGATGCCCGAGCGTGAGCATGCCTGGCCGATCTACGACATCTTCGCTACGGCCGATGGCAATCGTATCTTTATCGGCGTCGTCACCGAAGGCCACTGGCAGAGCTTTTGCCGGGAGTTCGGCCTGCAGGAGTTCCTCGAGGATCCGACGCTGTGCACCACGACCGACCGGATTCTGGCGCGCGCGAAGATCATCCCGCGCGCGGTCGAGGCGATCGGGCGCTGCACCATGGCCGAGCTTTGCGCGAAACTCGATCGGCTCAACATCTGCTTTTCACCGATCAACCGTCCCGAGGATCTGTTCGATGATCCCCACGTGCTGCGCCTTGGCGGGCTGGTCAACAACGTCGACGCCGATGGCACGGCGTTCCGCGTTCCGGCCCTGCCTGTCGAGTGGAACGGCGCCCATCTCGGCGAGGGCCTGAAAGTGGCCGCACTCGGGGCCGACACCTTGGCGGTGCGCGCCGAACTCGAACTCCCTGAAATCCCGTCCACCGCCAAAGCCGCTGGGAGGCGCGCATGATCCGGGTTCAAGACGTCTATCCCGAGGGCCGCATCAGCTTGCGCGAAGTGGGCCTGCGCGACGGCCTGCAGCTGGTGAAGAGTTTTCCTTCGACCGCTGCGAAGCAGCGTTGGATCGGTGAAGAATATGCCGCCGGCGTCCGGCATTTCGAGGTCGGCTCATTCTTGCCGGCGAAGACCTTTCCGCAATTTGCCGACGTCCGCGAACTCGTGAAGGCGGTCACCGAGTTGCCGAGCGCGCACGGCATCGTGCTGGCGCTCAACGAGCGCGGCGTCAACGAGGCGCTGGCCTCCGGCGTTGCCGAGATCGCCTCGGTGGTGTCGGCGACCGAGGAGCACAGCCACGCCAACGCCAATCGCTCGCGCGAGCAGGCGATCGCCAATATCAGGCGGCTGTGCGAACTGCGCGATGCGAGTCCGCACGAGCCGATCGTGCATGCCGCGATCTCGATGGCGCTCGGCTGCTCGATCGCCGGGGCGGTGGACCCCGACGAAGTGCTGCGGCTGGTCGAGAAATGTCTTGCGGCCGGCGTTGACGCCGTGGGCATCGCCGACACCGTCGGCTATGCCGGGCCGAAACAGGTCGGCGATCTGACCAGGGCGGCCGTGCGGTTGGCCGGTTCAAAGCCGATCTGCGTTCACCTGCATGATACCCGCGGCATGGGGATTGCGAATGCATCCGCCGCGCTGGACGCGGGCGCGCGAATTCTCGACGGCTCGCTGGCCGGCCTCGGCGGTTGTCCGTTCGCGCCGGGCGCGACCGGCAATGTGGTGTTCGAGGACCTGGTGTTCCTGTGCGAGAGCAAGGGATTTCCAACCGGCATCGACATCGAGAAGCTGATCGCGGTGCGCGCGATCCTGCGCGCAGAGATGCCGAACGAGCCGCTCTATGGCGGGCTGGCGCGCGCCGGCCTGCCCCGCGCGCCGGCCGCGAAAGCTGCTTGAACTTAACGCGGATCGCGTTAGAGCCGGGTCCCGCGTAGCCGCAAGGCGTTGCCGACCACGCTGACCGACGACAGCGCCATCGCGGCCGCAGCGATGATCGGCGACAGCAGGATGCCGAAGGCGGGATAAAGAATGCCCGCGGCGATTGGGACACCGGCCGAGTTGTAGATGAAGGCAAAGAACAAGTTCTGGCGGATATTGCCCATCGTCGCCTGCGACAGTTTTCGCGCGCGCACGATGCCGCCGAGATCGCCTTTCAACAATGTGATGCCGGCGCTTTCCATGGCGACGTCCGTGCCGGTTCCCATGGCGATGCCGACGTCGGCCGCGGCCAGTGCCGGCGCGTCGTTGACGCCGTCGCCGGCCATGGCGACGATCCTGCCGGCTTTGCGCAGCTTCGCGACCACCGCGCTCTTCTGATCCGGCAGCACCTCCGCCTCGACATCGGATATTCCAAGCCGGCGCGCCACGGCATTCGCCGTGCTCCGATTATCCCCAGTCAGCATGATCACCTTGATGCCCTCGGCGGCCAGCGCTTTCAAGGCCTCCGGCGTCGACGGCTTGACGGGATCGGCGATTGCAAACAAACCTGCAAGGCGGCCGTCGATGGCAAGCGCGATGACGGTTGCACCGTCGGCGCGCAGCCGTTCGGCCTCACTGTCGAGTGCAGCGGTATCGACGCCGATTGATGCGAGGTATTTTGCGTTTCCGATCGCGATGATCTTGCCGTCGACTTTGCCGGTCGCGCCCTTGCCGGTCGGCGCATCGAACCCGTCGACCTGGCCAAGCGCGAGCTGGCGTTCGCGCGCCGACCGCACGATCGCATCAGCCAGCGGATGTTCGCTCGCCCGCTCGACACTGGCCGCGAGCCGCAGGATCTCGTTGTCGTCAAGTCCGGGGACCGGCACGATCGCGGTCACTCTTGGCTTGCCTTCGGTCAGTGTGCCGGTCTTGTCGACCACGAGAGTGTCGATCCTTTCCATCCGTTCCAGCGCCTCGGCATTCTTGATCAGCACGCCGGCCTGCGCCCCGCGGCCGACACCGACCATGATCGACATCGGCGTCGCAAGGCCGAGCGCGCAGGGGCAGGCGATGATCAGGACGCTGACGGCGGCGACCAGGCCGAACGCCATCCGGGGTTCTGGTCCGAAGGTTGCCCACGCGGCAAAAGCCGCGACGGCAACGAGCATCACGGTCGGCACAAACCAGCCCGCGACCCGATCAGCCAATCGCTGGATCGGCGCTCGCGAGCGCTGCGCATCGGCGACCATCTGGACGATCTGCGAGAGCAGCGTGTCGCGCCCGACCTTGTCGGCGCGCATGACGAAGCCGCCGGACTGATTGAGCGTACCCGCGATCACCTTGCCGCCGGTTTCCCTGGTGACCGGCATGGATTCGCCCGTGACCAGCGATTCATCGAGTGCGGAACGGCCGTCCAGGATCACGCCGTCGACCGGCACCTTCTCGCCCGGCCGTACCCGCAACCGATCGCCGACGTTGAGGGCGTCGATCTCGACCTCATGGTCGGCGCCGTCAGTATCGATGCGACGCGCAGTCTTCGGCGCCAGCTGCAGCAGTGCCTTGATCGCGCCCGACGTCGCCTCGCGCGCGCGCAGCTCCAGCATTTGGCCGAGCAGCACCAGCACGGTAATGACGCTGGCGGCCTCGAAATAGACCGCGACCGCGCCGCCGTGCCCGCGGAAGGCCGTCGGGAAAAGCTGTGGTGCGATGGTGCCGATGATGCTGTAAATGTAAGCAACCCCGGTGCCGATCGCGATCAGCGTGAACATGTTGAGATGGCGCGTGACAAGCGATTGCCAGCCGCGCACAAAGAATGGCCGACCGGCCCACAGCACCACGGGTGTCGCGAAGACGAGCTGGATCCAGTTCGACAGGCTCGGATCAATCAGCCCATGGCCGCCGACGAAATGGCCGCCCATCTCCAGGACCACCGTGGGAACGGACAGCACGGCGCCGGTCCAGAACCGCCGGGTCATGTCGGCCGATTCCGGATTGGGCGATGCGTCCAGGCTCGCGATCTCCGGTTCCAGCGCCATGCCGCAGATCGGGCAGCTCCCTGGGCCGACCTGCCGGATTTCGGGATGCATGGGGCAGGTATAGATCGCACCCTTGACGACCTCGGGCTGCGGCCCGTTCTTGTCGAGATCTTTCTTGTCGAGATATTTCGCGGGATTGGCGGCGAACTTGGTCCGGCAGGCGGCACAGCAGAAATGGAAGGTCTCGCCGCGGTGAGCGAAGCGATGTTTCGAGGTGGCCGGATCGACCGTCATGCCGCAGACG
>NZ_JBAURI010000545.1:0-2454 GCF_049581145.1 Bradyrhizobium sp. | reverse complement strand
CCGTAATCTCGCGCTGATCCCGGGCAACCGTGCCACCAACGCGCCGCAGGAAAAACCAACTCTTAAAATCAAACTGCCGCCGTTCGATTTCGAAGGGGGATGTGAATGCGCCATGAACGCCGACCGAACAGCGAGGACGTGGAGACAATCACCTCCACGGCCTACACCTTTCACTTTCAAATCTCGAACAACGGCGGAAGACGTGCTTGCAGCGTCGAGGTGCAGGCGCCCAATATCGGCGACGCCACGGCCTTCTTTCGCCAGAACTGGGCGATGATCGAGTCGATGGCGCGCGGTGGTCTCACCGCCCCGGCTGGCGATGACCGGACAATCAGGTTGGCGATGCCCGGACATCAGGATCGCGTCTGATCTGCCTGATCCGGTCCGCGCCGCGAGGCTCGGCGGCGCCTGCCATGATTTGATGAAGGTCCAAAAGCCGGCGCGCGCCCGACAACGGCCGCGTCGCGGCCGGTCCCGGTGATAACGCCTGCCCTGACTTCCGATCGACAACCGCTTCGAATTTGCCGAGGTCCCTTACGTAGGCACCTCGCCCGGGCGATCGGCTTCGATCTGGGCGATCGCGGTGTTGATGATGCCGCAGACCCGCTTTACCTCGTCCTCGGTCCACGCATGCGGGTTGAGGGCGATCGCGGTCTTCAAGGTCTGAAAGACCTGAAAGACGGCTTCCGGCGGACGCATGCCGCCCATGGTTTTCGCCATGATGCGCATCCGGCTCAGAAGCCCTTCGATGGCCGGCCGCTCTTCGCCGAGCACCTTGCGTCCCTCATCGGTGATCGCAAACAGCTTCCTGGCGCTCTCGGTCGATGTGCCCTCGATCTGTCCCATGTCTTCCAGCAAACTGAGGATCGGATAAACCGATCCCGGGCTCGGCGAATAGGCGCCCCCGACGAGCTGCTCCACCGCCTTGATCAGTTCATAGCCATGGCGCGGCTTCTCGCCGATCAGCCAGAGCAGCAGCAAGCGCAGATCACCGGGACCGAAGAAACGGCCGCCGCCGCCGCGGCCAACGCCCTCTCGTCCTCCGCGTCCGAAGCCATCAAAAAAGCCGCGGTGCCGCCCTCCCCGCGGGCCGTCATCTCGCTCGCTGAGCCGGAGGTCCTCGTCTGCAAAGCCGCGCCAGCGTCCGTGGCGACCGCGGAACTGGTGGTCGGCTCCGTGATCGCGGCCGTAGCCGCGCCCATGCCCATGCCCATGCCCATGCCCATGCCCATGCCCATGCCCATGCCCATGCCCATGCCCATGCCCACAGTTTCGGCTGGGTGCCTCATCATTAGGTAGTCGCATTTGATATAATCTCCATTTCGTACGAACGATATATCGTTATGATGCATCGATTGTCAAGTCCGTCGCCCCGGCTTACCGAGACTGTCGGCAAGGCGCCAAAATCATGGCTTTGCGAGACGCCGAGCCAGGGTGGGCCCGGACATCCGGATTTCGGCGCAAGCCATGCTCGCAGGACTCAGCCGGGAGTCCCGGCGCACGCGACGTCGAGAATTGCGGTGAAAGCTAACCTGTGGCGAACCAGATCGCGTCTTCGGTCCAGCCCAGTGCGGCGAACTCATCGGCGCGCAAATGGGCCTCGCCGGCGCAGAAAAGCTCGTTCAGTTGTGGCGGGGCCACCGGCGTGCCGCTCATCATGGCGTGGGCCTGGCCGCGATGGTGGACCTGATGCTGGAACAGGTGCAGCAGCAGGCGGTCCAGCCTCTCCTGCTGAACCCGGTTCTCGCGATGCACCAAGACCACCCGCTGGAGGGCCGGCCCGTCCAGCTTCCGCACGACGGCCAGCAGGCGGCGATCGATCTCGGCCTGCGCTTGCCGCAGCAGGGCCACCGTTCCACACGGCTCCGGATCGGACCAGGCTGCCGGCCCGAGGTCGCCCCCCTCCATCGCGTCGACATAAAACCTGTCGACGACCAGGATGTGGTTCAGCGTCGCGCGAAGGCTGGGAAAGAAGCCGGTCCGCCGTTTTTCGAATTCAGCCTGCGAGAGCTGGGTGCAGGCGGCGAGCAGGCGATGGTTGCACCAGGCGTCGTTATACGCCATGGCCCGGTAGGGTAGCGCGAGATCGTCGGCTGAAGGCGGCTCAAGCGCCGGCATGACCTGTCAATCCTGCAGCGCGGTCGCGATCCGATTGAGCCGGGCGTCGATCGCCGCAATCTCGCTCTTCAGCGCCGCAATCTGCGGTCCCGTGGCTGGATCCATCACACCGACCGGCGTGCCGCAAACGGCGCACTGGACGAGCGCGAGTTTGTGGCTCGCGCCGAGCGGCGTGAACAGCGCCAGTTCAAAGCTGTGTCCGGCGCATTTGGGGCATGTCGAGAGCGCCATTCGGATTCCCGCGGACCGACCTTGATGTCGATATCATCGATCAAGAGCTAACGGTCCGCAACCAGCCAACAGGCTTTCAGCGTCAAACAATGCGGATTTGCGGGC
>NZ_JBAURI010000544.1:0-3384 GCF_049581145.1 Bradyrhizobium sp. | reverse complement strand
AAACGGACGGCGCGCTTGATCTTCAAGGCGCGGTCGCCTGCGAGGAAGACCGACGCCGCATGGGTGTCGATCCGCCGGATATCGGGATGCAGCTTCGGATCGCCCAGAAACGCAAACACGCTCTCCTGGGTCCGCCAATCGTCTGACGCCGTGTCTGACATGTTACGGCCTCAGCACGGCGGCACCCAGAATCTGCCCGCTGCGCAGCCTGCTCAGCACGTCGTTGGCCTCCTCCAGCGGGAACGAAGTGGTCTGGGTGTGGATTCCGGCCTGCGGCACGACCTTGAGGAAATCCAGTCCATCCTGCCGGGTCAGATTCGCTACCGAGACCAATTGCCGTTCTCCCCAGAGAATGTCGTAGGGAAAGCTCGGGATGTCGCTCATGTGGATTCCGGCGCAGATCACTCGACCTCCCTTGCGTACGGCGCGCAACGCGGCCGGCACCAGTTCGCCGGCAGGTGCGTAGATGATGGCCGCGTCGAGCGGGGTCTCCGGCGTCTGATCCGATGCGCCGGTCCACACCGCGCCAAGCCGCCGGGCGAAATCCTGGGCCTCGGTGTCGTCACGTCGCGTAAAGGCATGGACCGAGCGGCCCTGCCAGCGCGCGATCTGGGCCACGATATGTCCAGCGGCGCCGAAGCCATAGATGCCGAGCCTCTCGGCTGGTCCGGCCATGACCAGTGACCGCCATCCGATCAGACCTGCGCACAACAACGGCGCGATCGACGCGTCGTCGCCCTCTTCGCCGAGTGGAAAGGCGTAGCGGGCGTCCGCGATCGCATCGGTGGCGAAGCCGCCATCGCGGGTATAGCCGGTGAACAGCGGGCGGTCGCAGAGGTTTTCCATGCCCTCCCTGCAGAAACGGCATACGCCGCAGGTATATCCGAGCCACGGGATTCCGACCCGGTCGCCGACGCGATGCGTCCGCACATTGGTGCCGACCAGATCGACGCGGCCGACGATCTCATGACCTGGAACGATCGGGTATTTGATATCGGGAAGCTCGCTGTCGACAACGTGAAGGTCGGTGCGGCAGACGCCACAGGCACTCACCTTGACGCGAATTTCTCCGTCACCGGGCTGCGGCTCCGCACGCTCCTCCGATCGGAGAGGCGAACCCGAACCCTGCAATACCATCGCACGCATACGCGGCGCTCTCCAGGCCATTTGCCCAAACAGTATAGCAGTACTCCGGCCGGTTTTTGACCTCAATCAAGGTGAATCCGGGCAGCTGTGCTGAATTTGCGAGAGCTCCTGAAAAAGGCGTTGCCCGCCGCCACCGCTTTTTTCGGGTCACGTCCAGCGAAAGTCATTGCGAAGGAAAGCCCATGCCGATCAAGGATGTCCTGCTGCCGCTCGTCGGCGAGCCCACCAGGGATGCGATCGCGGCCATCGACAAATGCGTCGCGGTCGCTGGTGATTTTGGCGCCAAGGTCAGCGCCGTGGCGATCGAAGAGGACATTCTGGTCAGGCCGAAAGTGGTGGTGTCATCCGGCACGACAAATGCCGCCGTCAGCGAAGCGGTGCGCAGCGTGACGGACGCGCAGGGTTTGCTCAAAGCATTCGACGCCGCGGCGGTTCGCTTCAGCGTGCGCAATGAACAGAAGCGGTTTCGGATGGCGGCCGCGGAAGTCGCCTTGGGCTTTGCCGAATGCGCCCGACTGAAGGATTTGTCGCTGGTGCCGGTCAAACCGGATGACGGTCAATCGGAACGAATTGTCGAACGGCTGCTCTTCGAATCGGGCCGGCCCGTCCTGATGTGCCCGGAGCTGTTTGCCGCCGAGCTGCCGGTGGTGTTCGACCGCGTCCTGATTGCGTGGGATCATAGCGCGCCCTCGGCCAGGGCGGTCGCGGACGCGCTGCCGATGCTGCAATCGGCGGCGACGGTGAGCATCGTCACCGCAACCGACAGCAAGACTCCCGCGCAACTCGAGGCCGGGTTGAGCCTCGTTGCGCATCTTGCGGAGCATGGCGTCAAAGCCTCATTCGAGACCATCAAGATCGACGGCAGTTCGATCGGAAAGGTCTTCGAGGCTCATGTGAACGCGAATGCGATTGATCTCCTGGTCATGGGAGCCTATCACCATTCCCGCCTCAACGAGACTGTTTGGGGCGGCGCGACCAAGACCGTCATCGGCCGGCCACCTTGCTGGGTCATGATGTCGCGTTAGAATCCGGGTTAGGTGCGGACCGCGTCGCAATCCAACAAATCTCCTCTCGCTCAAGTACGCGCCAAGCGTAGCGGACTTGCGCCTCGGAACATTCGCCGGGCAAACGCACTGATGTCGACCTATCGTTTGAAAAGCCTGCTGGCGCCGCGCTCGATTGCCTTGATCGGGGCCAGTCCGCGTCGGGGCTCCGTGGGCCGCGCCATTCTCGGCAATATTCGCAAAGCCAAATTCGGCGGCGCATTGGGCCTGGTGAACAGCCATTATGCCGAAATCGAAGGCGTGGCCGCGGTCGCTAGTCTTGATGCGCTGCCATTCGTGCCTGACGTCGTCGTGATCACCGCGCCGACGGCATCGATTGCCGGCCTGATCGATCAGGCGGGACAGCGCGGCGCGGCGGGCGCGCTGATCATCAGCTCCGGACTTGGCCATGGCCCGGGCTCGTTCGCCGAGGCGGCCGAACGCGCCGCGCAGAAGCATGGCATGAGGCTGCTCGGTCCGAACTGCCTCGGCATCATGATGCCGGCGGTCAATTTGAATGCGAGTTTCTCCGCCCACATGCCTTGCGCGGGAAATCTGGCGCTGATCTCGCAGTCCGGCGCGATCGCTGCGGGGATGGTGGATTGGGCCGCACAGCGCGGCGTCGGCTTTTCAGGCATCGTGTCGATCGGCGATCAGCTCGATGTCGATATCGCCGACATGCTCGATTACTTTGCGCTGGATGGCAAGACGCGGGCCATCCTGCTCTATATCGAATCGATCAAGGATGCGCGCAAATTCATGTCGGCGGCGCGCGCCGCCGCGAGGGTCAAGCCTGTCGTCGTGGTGAAATCCGGCCGCATGGCGCAAGGCGCCCGGGCGGCGGCGACGCATACCGGCGCACTTGCCGGTTCCGATGCGGTCTATGACGCTGCGTTCCGCCGCGCCGGCATCCTGCGGGTCTCCGATCTGCGTGAGCTGTTCGACTGCGCCGAGACGCTGGGGCGCGTGGAATCACCGCCGGGCAAGCGGCTCGCGATCCTGACCAATGGCGGCGGCATCGGAGTCCTCGCGATCGACCGCCTCGCCGAACTCGGCGGCATTCCGGCGCCGATCCTGCCGACGACACATGAAAAGCTGGATGCGGTGCTGCCGAAAACCTGGTCGGGGTCGAATCCCGTCGATATTGTCGGCGACGCCGACGCCGCGCGCTATGCCGCGGCACTCGAGGTCTTGT
>NZ_JBAURI010000543.1:0-8999 GCF_049581145.1 Bradyrhizobium sp. | reverse complement strand
GCGCTGCTGGCGATCAGGACCGGACCGCTGCCGAGCCGTTCCCGCGCCCAGGCCAGCGCGGCGCGCGCCTCGTCCTTGCCTCCAACCACACGTTCGGGATCGAGATGCCGGACCGGCATGATCTTTTCGGCGTTCGCGATCTGCCCCAGTGTCGCCTGCGAGCAGCTGCCGGCGAGGCAGGCCGCCGGTCCGCCGACCGGCAACTCCACCGTGTCATCCGCGGCCTCGCGCTTGCCGCCGGCCGCGGCCACCAGCGTGCGCGCGAGCCCAAGCCCGATGCCGGACGCACCGACCGAGATGCGATGCTCCAGCGCAACGGCGCCGATGGTTTCGAGATCGCGGTCGAACACCGCATCGATGATAGCAGCACCGAATCCATCTGCCGCGAGCTCGGCAAGCCGGACGCGGACGGCATTCACCCCGCGCGCCACGACCGCGAGCGCGACCAGCCCGATTCTGGTCTGGCTCTGCCGCGCCAGCACCCGCACCAGATTGGAATCATGCATCGGATTGAGCGGGTGATCCCTGAGCGGGCTTTCGTTCAACGGAACCGCGCCCACGAACAGGTTGCCCTGATAGACGGTGCGCCCGGTTTCCGGAAATGCCGGCGTCACCAGCACGATCTTGTCGCAGGAATCTTCGCGCAGCGCGTCCATCACCGGGCCGATATTGCCGGCGTCGGTGGAATCGAAGGTCGAGCAGATCTTGAACAGCACATGCGCGGCGCCGCGGCCGCGCAGCCATTTTTCCGCTGATCGCGAACGGGCGACCGCAAGCTGCGGCTCGATCGAGCGGCTTTTCAGCGACACCACCACGGCGTCGACGTCCGGCAACGCCAGATCGTCGGCGGGCACGCCGATGGTCTGCACCGTGCGCAGGCCGGCGCGGGTCAAGGTGTTGGCGAGGTCGGAGGCGCCGGTATAGTCGTCGGCAATGCAGCCGAGTTTCAGGGTCACGGTCTTGCTCCCGCGTAAGGCTTGAACCAGCCAAGGCCGTCAGTGGTCCTGCCGCGCGGATTGTATTCGCAGCCGACAAAGCCGCCATAGCCGAGCCGGTCGAGCTCGTCGAACAGGAACGGATAATTCAGCTCCTCGCCATCGGGCTCGTTGCGCGACGGGATGCTGGCGATCTGGATGTGGCCGATGATCGGCATCATCTCGCGCAGGCGCGTGGTGACGTCGCCATGGATGATCTGGCAATGATAGATATCGAATTGCAGTTTCAGGTTCGGTATTTTCAGTTCCCGGATCAGGTCGCGCGCAAAGCCGAAATCGTTGAGGAAATAGCCGGGCACGTTGCGCGGATTGATCGGCTCGATCACGACGTCGAGGCCGTGGGGCGCGAAAAACTCCGCGGCCCAGGCCACCGATTTATAGAACGCCTCCACCGCCCTGCGGTCGCCGCGGTCGGCGATCCCAGCCATCAGATGCAGCCGCTTGACCCCGGTCGCCTGCGCGTAGGGCAGCGCGGTCTTCAGGCTCTGCTGCAGATCGGAAAAACGCTCGGGCAACGCCGCAAAGCCTTTTTCGCCGGCCGCCCAATCGCCGGGTGGCAGGTTGAACAGCGCCTGGGTCAGGCCACAGCTCTTCAGCCGCTCGCCGACGGCATCGGCGGGATGCTCATAGGGGAAGAGGAATTCCACCGCGGTGAAACCGGCTTTCGCCGCCGCATCAAAACGGTCGAGGAACGGCACTTCGGTGAACATCATGGAGAGATTGGCGGCGAAACGGGGCATGGTGCGTCCTCTTGTTCAGGTCTGTTTCGGCTCGCCCGGCAGTGCCGTGCCGGTGATCCGCGCATAGATCCGCGCCACCGAGGCATCGTCGTCGCGGCCCATGCCCGATGCCGCCGTCATCAGGAACATCTGCAGCGCCGCAGCGGCGACCGGTACCGGAAACCGCGCGCTGCGCGCCATGTCCTGGATGATGCCGAGGTCTTTCACGAAAATCTCCACCGCGCTGCGCGGCGCATAATCGCCGTCGAGCACATGCGGCATACGATTCTCGAACATCCAGGAATTGCCGGCGGAGGCGGTGATGACCTCGTAGACTTTCCGGATGTCGAGCCCTTGCCTGGCGGCAAAGGTGATCGCCTCCGATGCCGCGGCGATATGCACGCCGGCGAGCAGCTGGTTGATCATCTTGAACGCGGCGCCCTGGCCTGGCGCATCGCCGAGCTCGTAGAGCTTGGCCGCCATTGCATCGAGCGCGGGCCTCGCCTTGGCAAACGCCGCGGGACTCCCGGACGCCAGGATGGTGAGCTCGCCCTGCGCCGCGCGCTGCGCGCCGCCGGAGATCGGCGCGTCCAGATAATGCCGTCCAGTCGCTTCCAACTGCTTGGCGAGCTTGCGCGCGACGTCGGGGTCCATGGTGGCCGAGGAGATGAGGACAGCCTCCTTGGGCAGCGTTTCGGCGACGCCGTCCGCGCCGAACAGGATCGCCTCGGTCTGCGCGCCGTTGACGACGACACTGACCACGATATCGGCCGCGTGAGCGGCTTCGGCCGGCGTCTTGGCGCCCTTGCCGCCGTCCTTGACGAACCGCGCCACGCTGTCGGCTGCGACATCGCAGCCGGTGACCTCAAAACCCGCGCGCCGCAGCGAGGTCGCCATGCCGAAGCCCATCGAGCCGAGGCCGATGACGGCGATCTTCGGTTTTGCGGTATCAGACATGCAGCACTTCCCTTTGGTCGCTTGGCTTCCCCTCGGCCGATGGACGACGGCCTTGGCCTCTGGGTATCACGGCTTGGCCGTGCTGCCAAAGCATGAGACAACGCGAAAAAAGGACACCGCCATGAGTGAAATCACGGTCCAGGAAACCAGGCTGCGCGACGACATCTGCCGGCTCGGTCGCTCGCTGTTCGAGCGCGGGCTGACGCCGGGCTCGTCGGGCAATATCAGCGTCAGGCTCGATGACGGCGGGACTCTCGTGACGCCGACCAACGCCTCGCTCGGCTTTCTCGATCCAGCCAGGCTGTCGCGGCTCGATGCGCATGGCAGGCTCGTCTGCGGCGACGCGCCGACCAAGGAGGTGCCGCTGCACGACGCGCTGTATCAGACTCGCGGCACAGCGGCCGCGGTGGTGCATCTGCACTCGACCCATTCGGTGGCGCTGTCGATGCTGCCCGAGATCGATCTCCGCGCGGCGCTGCCGCCAATGACCGCGTATTATCTGATGAAATGCGGCGCCACCGCTCTCGTGCCGTATTATCGTCCGGGCGATCCGGCGGTCGCCGACGCCATCAAGGGCCTCGCCGGCAACTATTCATCCGTGCTGCTGGCCAATCACGGCCCGGTCGTCGCTGGCGACACGCTGGAAGCCGCAGTGTTCGCGATCGAGGAACTTGAAGAGACCGCAAAACTCTATCTGCTGCTGCGCGGGCTCAACCCGCGCTATCTCTCGGCTGAGCAGGTCGCGGATCTGACGAAGGTGTTTGGGCTGTCGTTGCCGGAAGATGGGCCGTCGCACAGATAGCAGCCGTAGAACAGCTCCATCCGCGTCATTCCGAGTGCCGCGAAGCAATCCATGCTAGCGCCGAGCGAGGTGCCTGATGGATTGCTTCCTCGTTTGCGCGCCTTGCGATGGACGCCGTATCGCGGAAATTGTGTCCGGACGACTACAACCGCCGAGAGCCGCGCGTCGTCGCAAGCCTCGCGCGAGTCAATCTTGAGTTCGGCGACCGCGGGCCGGCTCAAATGCCTGCATATTGAGATATCTGCTTAAAATTACGGCAAGGCTGGCCAGCGCGCATACAGTCTGCGACGCCTTGGACGGTTCCCGCCCGGACGCGCCAACCAAATGGCGGGCCCTGCCGCGACTGCTGCTCCGACCTCACCGAAACTTGAAGCATGAAGCTTTGACGGGAAGGCCGGCGGTCACGGCGCGCGCGTCCACGCCGGCCGCCTTGGCATACCCGTTGCAGATGCTTTGCGGCTTTAGGGGTGGTCGAAACCCCGGCACTACGGGCGGGATCAGGGATGACGACCGGCGCAGCGTTGGAATTGGTGCAAGTGACGAAGACCTTCGGCCACGTCACCGCCGTCGATGCGATCAACCTGAGGATTGCGGCGGGCACCTATTGCTGCCTGCTCGGGCCGTCCGGCTGCGGCAAGACATCCACGCTGCGCATGATCGCCGGTCATGAATCCGTGACATCGGGCGACATCATCGTCGGACCGAAGAACGTCACGGATCTGGCTCCGGCGGAACGCTCGACGGCGATGATGTTCCAGTCCTATGCGCTGTTTCCACATCTGTCCGTGATCGACAACGTCGCCTTTGCGCTGAAGATGCGGGGCGTCGCCAAGGCCAAGCGGCATGCCGAGGCCAGGAAGCTGCTCGAGCTGGTCGACATGCAGGCCCATGAAGCGCGGCTGCCGACCCAGTTGTCGGGCGGCCAGCAGCAGCGCGTGGCGCTGGCGCGGGCCTTGATCACCTCGCCCCAGATCCTGCTGCTGGACGAGCCGCTATCGGCACTGGACCCGTTCCTGCGGCTGCGCATGCGCGCGGAACTGAAAAGGCTGCAGCGCGAGCTCGGCATCACCTTCATCCATGTCACCCATGGTCAGGACGAGGCCATGGCGCTGGCCGATCTCGTGGTGCTGATGAATGCCGGACGGATCGAACAGCAGGGCACGCCGCGCGCCATCTTCAACCATCCGCGCACGGAATTCACCGCCAAATTCATCGGCGGCCACAACGTCATTGCCACAGGCGGCGAGACTTTCGCGGTTCGCAACGATCGTCTGACACTGAAAAGGCCGGACGAAGCCGTCGATGGTCCGAGGATCGCCGGCACCGTCATCGACGTCGAGTACCAAGGCACCTATGTCATGGTCGCGATCACGGCCGACGACGGCACTGACATCAACGCCCAGCTCTCTGAAAGCCAGTTCGACGCCGCCAATTACGCGGCCGGCGAGCGCGTGGTCGCCACCTGGAATCCCGCGCTGGCAAATCTGCTGAAGACCCGCCCTTCCACGTCCGTCGCGTCACCTGAACCGGTGGCCTGACATCCATCCTTGTCTACCTTTGTCCACCCTTGGAGACGACCATGACCGATCGATCGAAAACCACCAAAGGCATCAACCGCCGCACTTTGCTGAAAGGTACCGCCGGCATCGCCGGATTTGCCGCAGGCTCCGGCGCGATCACCGGATTTCCCTATGTGCATTCCGCCGAGGAGAAGGTGCTGCGCTATCTCGGCACAGCAGTGAACGAAGGCGACGCCATTTCGAAGAAGTGCCTCGAAGACACCGGCATCAAGATCGAATACATCACGGCGACGACCGACGATGTGACCAAGCGCGTCATCACCCAGCCGAACTCGTTCGACGTGCTCGATACCGAATTCGTCTCGCTGAAGAAGCTGGTGCCATCCGGCAACATCTTTCCGCTCGACGCCAAGAAGATCAAGGAGTTCGACAATATCACGCCGGTGTTCACCAAGGGCGAATTGCCGAGCGGCAAGAAGATCGGCAGCCAGGGCACCGCGCCCTGGAAGGTGCTCTATCTCGAGGGCGCGAATTCCAAGACGTTCTCGGCCAAGCCGACCGACTACATCACGCTGATCCCGACGGTCTACAACGCCGATACGCTCGGCATCCGGCCGGACCTGATCAAGCGGCCGATCAATTCCTGGGCCGAACTGCTGAACCCCGAATTCAAGGGCAAGGCCGCGATCCTCAACATCCCCTCGATCGGCATCATGGATGCCGCGATGGTGATCGAGGCCACCGGCCAGCACAAATACGGCGACAAGGGCAACATGACCAAGCCCGAGATCGATCTGACGATGAAGGTCTTGACCGAAGCCAAGCAGGCCGGCCAGTTCCGTGCCTTCTGGAAGGACTTCAACGAGTCCGTCAACCTGATGGCCGCGGGCGAGACCGTGATCCAGTCGATGTGGTCGCCGGCGGTCACCAAGGTGCGCTCGATGGGAATCCCCTGCACCTTCCAGCCGCTCAAGGAAGGCTATCGCTCCTGGGCGTCGGGCTTCTGCGTGTCGAAGGCGGTGTCCGGGCCGAAACTCGAATGGGCCTATGAGTTCGTGAACTGGTTCCTGTCGGGCTGGGCCGGCGCCTATCTCAACCGCCAGGGCTATTATTCCGCCGTGCTCTCCACCGCCAAGGCCAACATGACGGCCGACGAGTGGGGCTACTGGATGGAGGGCAAGCCCGCTGCCAGCGACATCAAGGCGCCGGACGGCACGCTGCTCGAAAAGGCCGGCGCGGTCCGCGACGGCGGCTCCTACGAGGATCGGATGGGCGCGGTCGCCTGCTGGAACGCCGTGATGGACGAGAACGACTACATGGTCCGCAAGTGGAACGAGTTCATCGCCGCCTGATGATTGGCTCCGGGCTTGTCGCGCAGATCGCGCGCGGCAAGCCCAATTCCGCAAGCAAGTTCAGGGATCGGCCCTTCCATGATGCAAGACCGCAGGTCCATCACCTGGCTGCAGGCCGGCCCGATGATGCTTGTCTTCGCGCTGTTCTTCCTGCTGCCGCTGGTGCTGGTCGCGATCGTCAGCGCCTGGGATTACAACGAATACGAGATGATCCCGGCGTTCAGCCTGCGCGGCTACACCGATACGTTCGAGGGCTGCATTGCCGATCTGCCGGAGCTGTGCACGATCCTGAAGACCTATCTCAACACCTTGAAACTGTGCTTCCTGACCTGGGGCCTGACACTCATCATCGGCTTCACGGTGGCCTATTTCCTCGCCTTCCACATCCGCACCAAGACCTGGCAGATCGTGCTCACGCTGCTCTGCACGATTCCGTTCTGGACCTCGAACGTGATCCGCATGATCGCGTGGATTCCGCTGCTCGGCCGCAACGGCCTGGTCAACAAGGGGCTGGAGGGCGCCGGCCTGATCCATCAGCCGGTGGAGTGGCTGTTGTTCTCGGAATTCTCCGTGGTGCTGGCGCTGGTGCATCTGTTCACCTTCTTCATGGTGGTGCCGATCTTCAACTCGATGATCCGCATCGACAAGCGGCTGATCGAGGCCGCCTATGACGCCGGCGCGACCGGCTGGCAGACGCTGGTCAACGTCATCATCCCGCTGGCGAAGCCCGGCATCGTCATCGGCTCGATCTTCGTGGTGACGATCGTGATGGGCGATTTCGTCACCGTCGGCGTGATGGGCGGCGAGCAGATCGCATCCGCCGGCAAGATCATCGAGACGCGCCTCGGCGCGCTGCAATTCCCGGCCGCCGCGGCCAACGCGGTGATCCTGCTCGGCATCACGATTTTGATCATCTCCGCGCTGACCCGGATCGTCGACATCCGCAAGGAGCTGTAGCGATGGGCGAGAAGCGGCCGCGATCCTTCTATCTGCTCGGGGCGTTCTTCTTCGCCTACGTGTTGTTCCTGTATGGACCGATGTTTGCGATCTACGTTCTATCGTTCCAGGGGCCCGAGGGCGGCCTGACCTTCCCGATGAACGGCGTATCACTGACCTGGTTCGAGAAGGTGCTGGCGGGCGGCGGCATCGTCGACATTGGCGCCGCCTTCAGGCGCTCGCTGGAGCTTGGCCTCGTCGTCATGGTGCTGACGGTCGTGCTCTCGGTCGCGGCCGGCATGGCGTTTCGCCGCTCATTCCGCGGCGCCTCGATTTTGTTTTATACGGCGATCGCCAGCCTGATCATGCCCTCGATCATCACCTCGCTCGGCATCGCCCTGGAATTCCGCCTGCTCGACGATTTCATCATCAAGCACGGCTCGGATGTCGGGCTCGGTGCCTGGGCCTCGAGCTGGACCACGGCGATGGGGCTGTTCACCTCCGGCCTCGGCGCGCATCTGACCTGGACGCTGCCGTTCGGCCTCTTGATCATGTTCGCGATCTTCAACCGCTTCGACAGCCGGCTCGAAGAGGCCGCCCGCGACCTCGGCGCGACGCCGTGGCAAACCTTCCGCCATGTCGTGCTGCCGATCATCCTGCCGTCGGTCGTCGGCATCGGCCTGTTCGGCTTCACCCTGTCATGGGACGAACTGGCACGTTCCAGCCAGGCGATCGGCTCTGTCAATACGCTGCCGCTCGAATTGCAGGGCCTGACCACCACCGTCACGAAGCCCGACATCTATGCGCTGGGAACGTTGACCAGCGCGGTTTCGTTTCTGGTGATTTTCTCCGCGCTGGTCGTCATTCTTGTGCTGCAGGCCCGGCAGCGGCGCCACGGCTCCGATGCCGGCAAGGGCATGGTGTAGCGCAGGAGCGGACGGCATTGCGCATTCTCATCGTCAATCCGAACACCACGGCTGCGATGACCGAGACGATCGGCCGGGCCGCCCGCACGGTTGCAGCGCCCGGGACGGAGATCCTCGCGGTCAATCCGGCGGACGGGCCGGTCTCGATCGAGGGCTATTACGATGAGGCGTTTTCGGTGCCGGGCCTGCTGGCCGAAATCGCCAAGGGTGAATCGCTCGGCGTGTCTGCGCACATCATCGCCTGTTTTGACGATACCGGCCTCGAGGCCGCGCGCAGCCTCGCTTCCGCCCCGGTGATCGGCATCGGGGAAGCGGCATTTCACCTGGCCGCGATGCTGGCGCATCGCTTTGCGGTGGTCACGACGCTGTCGCGCTCGATCGCTGCGATCGAAACCAATCTCATGAAATACGGCCTCGCCGCGCGCTGCGCCCGGGTGCGCGCCTGCGAGATCCCGGTACTGTCGCTGGACGATCCCAATTCCAACGCGTCCGAACAGATCGGCGCCGAAATCGAACGCGCCAAGCATGACGACCGCGCCGAGGCCATCGTGCTCGGCTGCGCCGGCATGGCCGAACTCGCCGCGCGCCTGACCGACAAGCACGGTCTTCCCGTGATCGACGGCGTCGCCAGCGCCGTCAAGCTCGCCGAGGCCTTCGGCGCGCTCGGCCTGAAAACCTCGAAGATCGGCGCCTACGCCGCGCCGCGGCCGAAAACCTATCTCGGATCGTTCGCACCGTTCGCGCCGCGTTGAGGTTGCTGAATGAACGTCATGGCCGGGCTTGTCCCGGCCA
>NZ_JBAURI010000542.1:0-2209 GCF_049581145.1 Bradyrhizobium sp. | reverse complement strand
GTCGGCGACTTGCTCAAAAACGCGGTCAGCTCGCCGCCAGCTCCCCATTACCGGATCTGCCCATAAGGCAGCTAATGGGCGACGCCCATTAGCTGCCGCAACCGGCATTGCCCGAAGTGCCAGGCGGCGGCGTCACGCCAGTGGCTGGCCGAGCGCGAAGCCGAGCTGTTACCGGTGCCGTACTTTCACGTCGTATACACGCTGCCGAGCGAGTTGCGTGACATCGCCTACCAGAACAAGCGCGTGGTCTACAACCTGCTGATGAAGGCAGCGGCCGAGACGACGCTCGCCATCGCCTCCGATCTCAAGCGCCTCGGCGCACGGATCGGTATCACCGCCGTGCTCCATACCTGGGGCTCGGCGCTCACCCATCATCCGCACGTGCATATGATCGTGCCGGGTGGCGGGCTTTCGCTCGACGGCGCGCGATGGGTCGCCTCGCGCACCAACTTCCTCGTCCACGTCAACGTGTTGGCGCGCTTGTTCCGCGGCAAGATGCTGGCGATGCTCATGGAGGCACACGACGCCAATCAGCTGACGTTCTTCAATACTCATGCTGGGCTCACCGACAAGAAGACGTTCAAGCGCTTCATCGCCCCGCTGCGGCGGATCAAGTGGGTGGTCTATTGCAAGGCGCCGTTCGCAGGGCCCGAGCAGGTGCTGCGCTATCTCTCCCGTTACACCCATCGGGTCGCCATCTCGAACCGCCGCCTCATTGCGGCCGAGGATGGTGCCATTGCGTTCCGCTGGAAGGACTACCGTGTCAACGGCCCTGACCGCTGGAAGACCATGCGGCTTCACCCGCACGAGTTCATAAGGCGCTTCCTGATGCACGTGCTGCCCAAGGGATTCCACCGCATCCGCCACTACGGGCTCTTTGCCAACGCCAACCGCGCCGCGAACATCGCGACAGCCCGCGCCTTGCTCAACGTGGCTCCGCCTGCCGCCGACCCGCAAGAGCCTCCGGCCGACCCGCAAGCGTCGCCGGATATTGCCGAGGACACGCCACATGTGCTGCCTTTGCCCTTGCCCGCGCTGCGGCGGCCGCATGATCGTGATCGAGCTGTTCGCACGCGGCTGCGAGCCGAGGTGGCGTCCCATGCCGAGCAGAATCGACACATCATGAGCCAGACCGCCCTTGAACCTCGCAACCTCTCCGTTCCGATCTGCTGGCCCTACGCCGGCAGCGATCCCCCTCGACCCGGTTACAGTGGTCGACGCAGCACGCGCTCATTCATCCGTTCCGAGCGATTACCGAGATCGCCATTTCACGCCGCCAATCTCGCCCGTGTGATCCGCCGGCCGCATTCTGGTAGCGGCACATCCACCATCGAGCTTAGCGCCGCCATCAAATCCCCATAGCGCCCGCTGCACCGCCGGTGCTCAACCTCCCGCGACTTCGTGCCTTGGCGCTTTTTGGACGCCGGCCGCCACAGCGCGTGGAAAGGTTCGTCATGCCGGCGTCCAAAAACCTGCACAAGCACGGACATGATCATCTTTTTTGCTGTCGCACCGGCCTCAGCCAGCCGGCGACCGGTCGCCTTACGCAAGCCGTGCGGCTGACAATCAAGCGGCAGCCCCGCATCTGTGATGGCATCGCGCATCCATTGGCTAAAGCCGTCAACGGTGAATGATTTGCCGCAGGCCGTAGTGATGATCGACATATTGTCACGCTTGGCCACGGCAATGGCTGAGAGCAGGTCAAGATGAAGCGGAATCAGGAGGCGTCGCCCTGTCTTCTGCTGCGCGACGGCGATCTTGTTTTCGTGCGTGATGTGGCACCACGCTATTCGGACCACGTCCGATCGTCGCTGGCCAGTGTTCAAGAACAATTCGAAGGCTAGGCCCTGTTTGATGACCAGAGGCCATTTCTTGCGAAACAGCTCGATCTCATCTTCTGTCCAAGACAGTATGCGCTGAATCTTTGGTCGTTTTACTCCAAGCGACGGGTCTTGCTGAATCCATCCGATGTTGATCGCATGACGGATCAAAATGCGAAGTTTTTTTAAGTGTGTCGAGGGCTGCGCCGGGCTGATCGGCAAAGGGCTGAAGAATGCCGGTTATAATGCGCCGGCGAGAAAGTCCGGCCATAACCCCGCGCACTTAAATTGATGGCCCACCCCGGTGGTTCTGAGCACGGTATCTGATGGGCAGCGGGGCATCGCCCTCACTGAGTGTGAGCGGCGGAGCGCGGCGATCAGGTGGGGGT
>NZ_JBAURI010000541.1:0-8303 GCF_049581145.1 Bradyrhizobium sp. | reverse complement strand
CTTCTTGGAACCGGTCAGCGCCAGATGCTCGCGCAAGGCGTCCAGCAGCGTGGTTCGCGGGTCCAGGTCAAGGACATGCGAGTGACCGTTGATTGTAAGTTCGGCGGTCGCAGACGGCGTGGACCGACCGGTATCGCCAACCCCGGTGGCCAAAGCCGCGCGTGGCAAACCCGCCAGCAGCAGCGCGGTGGTGCCGGTTTCGACGAGGGTGCGTCGGGTCACTTCGATTTGAAAGCCTTCGCTCGCGTTCATGATGACTCCAATGATCTTGAGGTCCGGCAGCGCTATGACCAGAAGTCGGCCGGCAGGTTGACGACGATCGGCATCGCGGTGCTGCGCACCACGACCCAACAGAACGGCTCGAGTTTCGAAGGGTTGATTTCCATGTGCGGCAGAAAGGCCGGAACATGGATGAAGTCGCCCGTCTTGGCCCTGGCTGAATACTCTCCCTTGGCACCCCAGCGGACCTCGCAAATACCGGAGAGGACATAGGCGATTGTCTGCTGTTCTCCATGGTGATGAATGCCGGTGCGCGCTCCCGGCTCGACCTTGAACAATCCGCTCCAAAGCGCTGTATCGACACCGAGCTGCGGTGAGACGGCCGCCAGCCGTTCGGAGCCTGGGGTCTGGGCCGTTCCCGCGTCGAATTCTTCGGGACTGACGATACGGATTGCAGCGGGTTCACTCATGGCATCGCGGCTCGCTTCGAGGGGTTGATATCATGGAGTTAGGTAGACCGAGATTGCAGCGCGACTAAATTTGGATTTAGAAAAGACACTTGAGATCGGGGCACGCGCTTTCCACGTACCGGCGTTTCATTCGTCCCGATCATTCAGCGGGCATCGGCTGGATGTGAGCGGAGGCCGCATGCTTCGTTTCCCGAAACAGCCAGCTCTGCAGGCGATCGAGATAGATATAGATTACGGGCGTCGTATAGAGCGTGAGCAGCTGCGACAGCGCGAGGCCGCCGACGATGGCGTAGCCGAGCGGCTGGCGAAGCTCCGATCCGACACCGGTCCCGAGCATCATCGGAACGCCGCCGAGCAGCGCCGCCATCGTGGTCATCAGGATCGGCCGAAAGCGCAGCACACAAGCCTTGTAGATCGATTCCTCGGCGGTGAGGCCCTCGTTCTGTTCGGTGTGCAGGGCAAAATCGACCAGCATGATGCCGTTCTTCTTGACGATGCCGATCAGCAGGATGATGCCGACGATCGCGATCACGCTGAGATCATAGTGCACCGCCATCAGCAGCAGCAGCGCGCCGAGGCCGGCCGACGGCAGGGTCGAGATGATCGTGATCGGGTGAATCAGGCTCTCGTAGAGCACGCCGAGGATGATGTAGATGACGAACAGTGCGGCGACGATCAGGATCGGCGTGGTCGACAGCGATTGTCCGAATGCCTGGGCGTTGCCCTGGAAGCTGGTCTGGAGCGAGAGCGGCTTGCCGAGATCCTTCTCAATCTTCCGGATCGCGCTCGTCGCCTGGCCGATGGCGGTGCCAGGCAGGAGATTGAACGAGATCGTCACCGACGGGAACTGGCCCTGGTGGTTGACCACGAGCGGCGCGACCTTCACCACGGTATCGACCAGCGTGGATAGCGGCACTTCCTGCCCGCTCGAGGATTTGACATAGATGCCATTGAGCGCTTCGGGAGAGTACTGGAACTTGGGGTCGACCTCCATGACGACATGATACTGGTTCAGCGTCGTGTACATGGTTGAGACGATACGCTGGCCGAACGCGTCATCGAGCGTGTTGTCGATCGTGTAGGGCAGGATGCCGTAACTCGAGGCGACTTCGCGCTTGATGGTGATGTCGAGCATCGGTCCAGCATTGAGCTGGTCGGTCGCGACGTCGGTGATCCCCGGGACGGTTTTGATCCTGTCGAAGAACAGCGCGGCCCAATGGTTGAGTTCGCCGGGATCCGCGTCGTTCAGTGTGTACTGATACATAGTTTTGGACACCCGCCCGCCGATGGTGATGTCCTGCGCGGGTTGCATATAGAGCGTGATCCCCTGGATCTTGGCGAGGTTGGTCCGCAGCCGGGCCAGCACCTCGGCCATGCTGCCCCGCTGGCTCTTGGGCTTGAGCGCGATGAAAACGCGGCCGTCATTGACCGTGGTATTGCCGCCGCCGGCGCCGACTGCCGCACCGACCGAGGCCACGGCCGGGTCCCGCATCAGCGCGTTCAAAAGGGCCTGCTGGCGTTCGGCCATGGCCTGAAAGGAGATGTCCTGCGCCGCCTCGGAGAGGCCGATGATCAGCCCGGTGTCCTGTTCGGGGAAGAAGCCCTTTGGAATCGCGACATAGAGATATCCGGTCAATGCGATGGTGCCGAACATCGCCAAAAGCGTCATGAAGCGATGACGCAGCACGATCCTCAGTCCGGTCTCGTAGAGGTTCAACAGTCCATCGAAGCCGCCTTCAAAAAGCCGATAGAGCCGTCCGTGCTGCTTGGTCTCCGGCTTCAGCAAGCGCGCGCACATCATCGGGGTCAAGGTCAGTGAGATCAGCAGCGACAGCACCAGCGCCACGCTGACGGTGATCGCGAACTCCCGAAACAGCAGCCCGACATATCCGCCCATTAGGAACAGCGGAATGAACACGGCGATCAGCGACAGCGTGATCGACACGATGGTGAAGCCGATCTCGCCGGCGCCCTTGAGGGCTGCTTCGAATGGCGCGGCGCCTTGCTCCATGTGCCGGACGATGTTCTCGATCACGACGACGGCGTCGTCTACCACGAAGCCGACCGCGATCGACAGCGCCATCAGCGAGAGGTTATCGAGGCTGTAGCCGAGCTCGTAGAGCACGGCGAAGGTGCCAATCAGGGCCAGCGGCACGATGATCGCCGGGATAACGGTCGCCCAGAAGTTGCGCAGAAATATGAAGATCACCATCACCACCAGCGCGACGGTCAGCATCAAGGTGAACTGCACGTCGCTGACCGACGCACGGATGGTCTCGGTGCGGTCGGAGATGATATTCACCTTGACGGCCGGCGGCATCGAGGCCTGGAGCACCGGCATCATCGCCTTGATCCGGTTCACGGTGTTGATGACGTTGGCGCCCGGCTGCCGCTGGATCGCCAGGATGACCGCTCGCTTCTGGTTGAACCAGCCGGCGATCAGGTCGTTCTCAGGCGCGCTGATCGCCCGGCCGACGTCGCGGATACGAACCGGCGCGCCGTTGCGGTAGGCGATCACCAGATTGGCGTAGTCGTCGGCGTTCAGCATCTGATCGTTGGTATTGAGTGTGTAGGTCTGGCGCGGGCTATTGAGCGTGCCCTTGGGCAGGTCGACATTGGCCTGGCCGAGCGCGGTTCGCACGTCCTCGAGATTGATGCCGCGGGCTGCGAGTGCCTGCGGGTCGAGCTGCACGCGAATGGCAGGCTTCTGCTGACCACCGATGCCTACGAGACCGACGCCGGCTATCTGCGAGATTTTTTGCAGCAGAATGTTTTCTGCATAGGCATCGACGGTCGTCAGCGGCAGCGTGTCCGAGGTCAAGCCGAGCACCAGGATCGGTGTGTCGGCCGGATTGACCTTCCGGATCGTCGGCGGATACGGCATGCCGGTCGGCAGGTATGGCGTCGCGGCATTGATCGCCGACAGCGTGTCGCTGACGGTTCCGTCGATCTGCCGGTTGAGGGCGAATTGCAGCGTGATCTGGGTGTAACCCAGCGCGCTCGCCGACGTCATCTGGGTGAGGCCCGGAATCTCGCCGAATTGCAGCTCGAGCGGGGTCGCCACCGAAGACGCCATGGTCTGCGGGTCGGCGCCCGGCAGTTGCGCCGTGATCTGAAGCGTTGGATAGTTGACGTTCGGCAGTGCGGCCACCGGTAACAGCGGATAGGCGACCAGCCCGCCCACCAGTAGCCCCACCATCAGAAGGGCGGTTGCGATCGGCCGTCGGATGAAGGGTGCGGAAATGTTCATGGGATTGGCGCCTGCTGCGCGGTCTGGGCAATGGCTTCGCGGGCCGCCTGGCCGTGCAGCATCGTGACCCGTGTGCCGGGCTGCAGCTTGTACTGTCCGTCGACCACGACCGTCTCATTGGCCTTGAGACCGGAATCGATCAGTGCCTGACCGTCGCTGATTTGGGCGACCTTGAGGGGGCGGATGGCGACGGTGTTGTCGGGATTGACTACATAGGCGTAGGCTCCGTTCGGACCTTGCTGCACCACCGATGCGGGAACCGTGAGGCCGTTGTGCCTTGTATCAACGAGCAGCCGCGCGTTGACGAGTTCCCCGGGCCACAGCCGGTGCAAGTTGTTGGGGAAATTCGCCTTCAGCTGGATCGAGCCCGTCGTCTGCAGGATCTCGTTGTTGACGAGGCCGAGCACGCCTTGACCCAGTCGGATTGTATCATCCTGATTGTAGGCGATCACCGTCAGCGGCGTGTTGGTCTGCTGCTGCTGCTGCTGGATCTTCGGCAGATCAGTCTCCGGGAGTGTGAAGATCAGCGAGATCGGATTGAGCTGGGTGACGACGACAAGGCCGTTGGCCGTCGACGGGCTGATGATATTGCCGACGTCGATCTGACGAATCCCGGCGACGCCGTCGATCGGCGAGGTCAGGCGCGTGAAGCTCAGTTCGACCTTCGCGGCGTCGATCAGGGCCTGGTCGGTCTTGATAGCCGCCTGCAACTGTCCGACTTGCGCCTTCTGGGTTTCGACCAGTTGCGGCGTGGCCCAGCCCTGGACCCCCAATTTGTTGTAGCGCGTGAGGTTGGCCTCCGCATTGGTGAGCTGGGCCTGATCGCGTTCCAGGTTGCCCGTGTACTGTTCGATCAAGGCCTGATAGGGACGCGGGTCGATCTGGGCGAGCAGGTCGCCGGCGTGCACCGCCTGGCCTTCGGTGAAGCTGATGCTGGTGATTTGTCCCTGAATCTGGGCGCGTACGATGTCGGTGTTGTACGCAATCACCGTGCCGACACCGCTGAGATAGATCGGCACGTCATGCTGGGCGACCACTCCGGCGACTATCGGGACTGCCGGTGACGGCGTGGGCGCGATCGCGGCCGCGGCCCTCTGCATCGGGTAGCTGTGCGTGACGTACAGCAGACCGCCGGCCGCGACAGCGCACAGCAACACGGCGGGAATGACTAATTTCCTTTTCATGGTCGGTCTCGCTTGGTGGTGAGAATGTTGCACTAGCCACCTGGAGTGGTGGACGTTCCGGTGCTCTCTGAAGTCGTAGATGACTCCGGAGCCGAAAGCATGGGCGTCGCCGGGATTGTGGACGTCTCGACATCGCTTGTTGTCGGCAAGACGCTGATCATTGGCACCGCTGCGGCGGAGCTGACGCCGAGATTGCCGATCTCGGTGGAACCCAAAGGAATTCCGGTTCGAGCGACGCCGCCCGGTGCCGTGGGCGATGTCGACGTCGGGGTCGACGAGGAGGCGATGCTGCTCGAGCCGGACCCGCACATTCCAGACAATCCCGACGTCTCCACCATTGGCGTCGCTGTCGACATTTCCGATGTGGACGAAGTGCTCGACATCGCCATCGAGTCCGACATGGCCCCGGTCGCCGGCGTCGTGCTTCCTACCGCCATTCCGCCGCCGTCGTAGCTCGAGGTCGAGCCGTACATTCCCGACGGTGAAGTCCCTGATGTCGAGCAGGCTGTCCCGCTCATCGTGCCGTTAGCCGTCATTGTGCCCGTCGTGGGCGCCGGACTGACGCCGGGGGAGGCGATCTCCGTGGCGCCGAGCGGAATTCCGACTGCGCCAACTGACGTCGTGGGGCCGATCCCGAGCGGAGAGGTGACGCCGAGCGTTGGCGTGGTCGGCATCGTGCCGATCTGGGCCAAGGCCGGGCACACTCCGGAAATGGACAGGACGAACACGATCATGATAGCTCGTTTCATTGGACTTTCCTGAATTGCATCGTGTAGCGGCTCAGGCGGCGAGCCTGTCGGGCGGCGCCATGAACTCCGGTCCCACCGGGTCCTTGATGGTTCGTTTGAGAATCTGATCGATCTCAGCCATTGCGGTCTGGTCGATGCGCCAACCCACGACGTCGCGCACCGGAGCGAGTTGCTCAGGCCGCCGAGCGCCCCACAACGCGATGTTCTTGTCGTTGCGATCAAGTACCCAGCGGGCGGCGAGGTGGATGACACGCTTGCGATAGTGCTTCTGCGCGAACGCATCGAGTGTTGTGACCGCATCGAGATATTGCGCGAAGCGAGGTGGCAGGAATTTCGGATCGGTCTTGCGCAGGTCGTCACCGCCAAATCGGGTGTTCTCCGTCATGCTTCCCGAGAGCAGGCCGCGACATAGCGAGCCGTAGGCGAGCAGGGCTATGTTGTGATCGCGGCAATAGGGCAGTACGTCCTCCTCGATCGCGCGTTCGAACAGGTTGTAGGGCGGTTGCGCCGTGTGCAGCGGCGCGATGGCGCCGAACTCGTCCATCTGTGTCGGGCTGAAATTGCTGACGCCGATGGCACGGATCTTTCCGGACCGATAAAGTGCGGCCATGGCCTCCGCGACTTCGGCGATCGGTGTATCCGGGTCCGGCCAGTGCACCTGATAGAGATCGATGGCGTCTGTTTGGAGACGCCGCAGTGACTGCTCGGCTTCATGAACGATCCGCGCCCTGCTGGCATTGCGGAACGGCTTGCCGTCGGCCCAGTCGAGGCCAACCTTGGTGGCGATGACCGTATCCTTGCGGCGGCCTCCGGTGGCAAGCGCTTTGCCGACGATCTCCTCCGAACGGCCAAAACCGTACACCGGGGCCGTGTCGATTAGGTTGATCCCGCTGTCGAGCGCCGTGTGAATGGTGCGAATGGCATCCGTCTCGTCGCTTCCGCCCCACATCCAGCCGCCCATCGCCCAGGTGCCTAGCGCAACCCGCGAGACTCGTATCGAGGTGTGCGGAATCTCAACGAATTCCATTTCGGTTCGGCTTTGTTCGGTGTGTGTCATGGTCTCTGTTCCTGCTCGGAAAGTGCAATTCGCTTCGACCCGTCGAATGGAATCCGCGGAGGAGGCGAGCAGCGCGAAAGTTGTTCATGCCCCATTGCTACGAAGATGATGCGTCGGAACGAAATTTCGACTAAATAAGCGTTTATTGTCCGACCCTCGTGGTGACCAACTGGAATGCATGAAAGGCGGCGAGCAGCAAACGTTGCGCACGTCGTTGCTGCAGGCACACGGCTGCAGCGGAATGGCCGCGCCTTAACCGATGGATTGTGACCTGCCCTGCTGACAGAGGCGCGGCTCCTTAGGGAGTCCCGCGCTCGAAGTACTGATCGGAAAGCGCCGCGTCCGTCGGCGTTCGAATGACGACGACGCCGTGGTTTGTGCCCTGGTGACAGGCATTGCAGGCGGAGGTGAGGGCGCCATAGGCCTTGTCAAAGGCCGTGGTGTCCTTCGCCAGGATCGCTTTGTGCAGGTCTTCAAAGGGTCGAGCGGTGACCGACGAGATCATGTCTTGCAGCGGAATTTCGTGCTCCATGCGATGAGCCTGGCCGAGGCGATCGAAGGCGCCTTTGAGATTCCCGAGTTCGTAGGCGGCGAACGGCCAGTCCTTGCTCCTTGCCGCGACCCATAGCCTGACATGCCGCGGCTGGATGGTCGCGATCATGAAGTCGCTGATGCTCGGAAGATAGCTCGTCGTTGTCGCCGCCGTCGAGGCGTCCGATTGCGCCAACGTCGCCTGGCTCAAGAGCCCCAGGGCCAGGCATCCCGAGATCGCCGGAGCCAGGACGATGCAAGACTTCACGATGTGTCGGCTTCGGAATGTCGGCATGCTGTAGCTCCTGACCCAAAAACGGGTGCGCCCTCGCAGCCTGATGGTGCGTTGCCTTGCCGCAATGCAAGTAATGGAGTTGCGAGCGACGTCATAGACCGCTTCGCGTGGACTTCCATCGCCTTGCGTAATGCGTTTCTTGCGAGCCACCGAAGAACGCTTCGCTGCTGCGCTCGAACATGGCAATGGGACGCGGCACCCTCAACTAAAAAGCGATTTATGATCCTTACATCAATTATCCGGAAAGCTGGACACCGGCTTTCCTTGATAAAATGCGACCGATAGAAGACAACTAGCGCGTCCGCTTGGTCGCGAGACGCTCGTTGAACGATTGGAGGCTGATCACAGTTCTTTGATGGGTTCCGTTGCCGATCTCTTCGATCTCGTCGCGCACCGACACCTTGAATTCAATTCGCTTTCCTGCCGCCTTGATCACTTCTGCATCCGCATCAATGGTCTGGCCGACTGGCGTAGCTGCGAGGTGCCGAACAGCTATTTCGGTGCCGACCGCGCTCTCGCCCTCCTCGAGAAATGGCCGTATCGCATTC
>NZ_JBAURI010000540.1:0-1819 GCF_049581145.1 Bradyrhizobium sp. | reverse complement strand
AAGAGGCGGGTTACGGCTTCGCCTCCAACCCGCCCTACACGCTGACGCTGATCCGCCTACGAGCTGATGGCATAGCCGGTCTACCCCCAGTTCCGGGAATAACCCTTCCAATCCGCCGGGACGCTTCGTGCCATGAGCGAGCCCGCTCAGCTCGACTGCGGCCCCGATCCCACTTCGCCCGCCCTGCGCGCCTCCAGCGCCAGCTTTGTCAAAATCTTCTTCCCCGCGATGCGTCCCGACTCCCAGGCGCCGGTCATCTGACTGGGGCTCTTCTTCAGGTCCTGCACAAACGCCTCGCCCGCGAACACCAGGTTGCCGATCACCAGCGGATTGCGGCGCTTGACGCCAGGCAGCATGGCCGAATAGGCGGCCAGGAAATTCGGATTGGTCGTCCAGTCGGTGATATGAACGCGGCCTTCCAGGTTGTTGCGTGCACCGCTCAAATCGGGTTCGCCGACGCGATCGAGCAGATCGAGCATCTGGTTTTCGATGTCGGCGTAGTGCGATTTCTCCACCAGATCCGACATCGCGCCTGAAGCAAAGATGGTGACGAGCGGCTTGCCATCGGTGCGAAGGTGCAGGAGCCAGGCGTGACGCTGTTCGTAAATCGTGACGAACGTGTCCGGCGCGATATTGCGTTCGGCAAAGAATTCCGGCCGCAGCGGCACGAAAATCTTGGTCATTTTCGCGGCCGTCATGCCCGCCAGGACCGGATCCAGCTGCGAGCGCGCGCTCTTGTCGAATCTGACGCCGTGCGATTTCAGCGCGCCAACCGAGAGCGTACTGAGCACATAGTCGGCTTCGACCGTGTCCTTGTCGGTCACGACCACAAAGCGCCTTCCGGCCTTTTTGACCGTTTGCACGACGCGGCGGAGCCGGATATCGGCCTTGTAATACCGGGCTTCATTGGTCATGGCGGCGATGAGCTTTTCGATCCCGTCCTGCAATTGCATGCCGCCGGAACCCGCATCGTCGCCCCAGAATTCATCGCTCGAGACCTTGGCCGCGCTATCGACCGCCATCCAGTTGTTTGCCCGTTCCTCGGCCACAGCGACGATCACGCGCGATTTCGACATGTCGGCCAATTGCCGGAGCGACACGTCTTGATCCCGATGCTGCGCCTTCCAGATCGCATACATCTCGTAAAGCCGGTTCATCGCCCATTCGCGCTGCTCAGGCGCCACTGCGCCTTCCACCGAGATATTGAAGCGCCGCGTGGCGGTATCGATGCCGATCGGCCCCAGATCGTAGTGCCGATCGCAGGCCCATTTGTAGAACGGATTCCTGGCACCGCCATGGAACCAGTGCGCTCCGGCATCCACCGACACACCCGTCGACAGCTCATCAGTGCGTGCGCGCCCGCCGATCCAGTCCGCGGCGTCAAGGAGTGTCATCTCGGGCCGCGGGATGGTCCCGCCGGCCACGATGAGCTTGTCGACGCCTTCCCCGATGGTGATGGCAGCGGTCAGGCCGGAAATGCCGGCGCCAATGATGACAATATGCGAACGCATGGGCGGTGATTTTAGAGGAAAAGGCGAGGGCGTTGCACGTCGTTTGTGAGTTCAACGAGACAGCGGAGCCGACCCGCGCTGCGCAATCCGATCGCAACGGCAGCGCCAGCGTAAATGGAAGCTCTGTTCCTTCCACGCCCTGGGGTCGAATGCATCATCTTGGTCATGCATCATCCGAACATCATTCCGATTTTCAGAAATCGTTCTTGACGCTTCCCCCAAATCACCCTCATATTAGCGCCATCCTGTCCCACAGAGGGGCGTTCCGGATCGTCCAGAGACGCGGGGCAGGATGCGGTGGACGCGGC
>NZ_JBAURI010000539.1:0-2371 GCF_049581145.1 Bradyrhizobium sp. | reverse complement strand
ATTTACCGTCCTTTCGGCAGCGACGGTATGCAGAGCCACGGGGAGCCCAGCCGTCCTGATCCTCAGCGGCCAAGCTAAACTAAGGACTCGCGCGGACAACAGGCCACATCCCCTCGACATAGGAGTTCTCTCTTGCTCATTCGCTCTGAGTTTGACATCCAGTTTCGCCTGCCCGCACCGACTGCGATCGTCGCGCTGCTTCATCTGCACCCTTCGGTCGAGCCGCTGCTGCGCTCTCCGGACCAGATCCTGATCGAATCCCTCAACGATCCCTTCAACCACAGCCCCGCATCGACCGACTACACCAAGTCCGTCGTTCCCTCGCGAGACTACCTCGATGTTTTTGGCAACCGGTGTACCCGGTTCATCGCCCCGGCCGGCTATCTTTGGCTAACCGGCACCACCTTGATCGACGCCAGCCCTGAGGTGGATCCGGTCTACCCGGATGCCCGGCAGTCCGCCATCGACGACCTTCCCCCCGAAGTGTTGCAGTTCCTTCTCCCCAGCCGCTACTGCCAGGTTGACCAGTTCGGCGCCATCTCCCATGACCTCTTCGAGTCCTATCCCCAGGGCTGGCAACGCGCCGTCGCGATTCGAGACTGGGTGCATGAACGAGTTACCTTCAACTACAACGCAGCACGGCCTACCAAGACGGCCATGGATGTCTTCACCGAGCGCGTCGGGGTCTGCCGCGACTTCCAGCACCTCGCCATCACCCTCACGCGCTGCCAGAATATTCCCGCTCGCTATGTCACCGGCTACATCGGTGACATTCGCCAACCCAACAGCGGCCCGGGTGACTTCAGCGCGTGGTACCAGGTCTTCCTCGAGGGCAAGTGGATCGATCTGGACGCTCGCCACAACTATCGCCGGCTTGGAAGGATTCTTATTGCGACGGGGCGCGACGCAGACGACGTTGCTCTCACCACCAGCTTCGGGGCCGCTCACCTTACGAGCTTCTATGTGGATTCCTATGAGTTGGACGCTGCGGGCAACAGGGTCCCTCCGCCGTCCTCGCAACCACAGGCAGATGAGCCCCTCCCTGAGCCTGCCCAGGTCAACACCCCTACCCAGACCAACAACAGTGAGTCGAGCCCCACACAGACGCAAGCAGCAACCTTGTAGTCTCGCTGCGCTTGTACGGCTTCGTATGCCGTGAAAATGACCACTTCGCTCATAAATTACCTGTGTGAGCACGAATAGTGCTTATTTCCGCCAATTTTTCTTGACAAGTGCTCATAAGAAACATAAGCTCCGTGTCAATCGACCATGTTTGGGCTCAACGGACGGGAATGCACTGCGACGGACGGAGCGGCATCCTGGCTGTTGGTGCGTGGTCGGCGAGGCACTTTGGGAGAAAATCCGGTGATCAGAACACTTCGCATCTATATATTTGTTGGACTTATCGTCTCCACGTTGTTCGCGCTCCCTGCAAACGCGCAAACCGTAACCGGCGGAGTTACTGGAACCGTCACCGATCCGAGCGGCGCAGCGATTCGAGGCGCGGTCGTCACAGCCCACGATCTGGACACCAACGTGTCCACGCCAACGACCACCAACGCCGACGGTGTGTATCACATCGAACATCTGCCCATCGGCAGGTATGAAGTCATCGCGAATGCGAACGGTTTCAGTAATGAGACGTTGCCGTCGTTCAGCCTTGAGGCACTGCAAACGGTCACGTTCAACGCAAAGCTTGCGGTTCAGGGTACGAGTGCGTCCGTGGAAGTCTCCTCCTCCACACCGATTCTGGACACGCAGGACTACACCATCAGCAGTACGTTTACAACCAACACCATCGCGAACTTTCCGCTGAATGGTCTGGACTTCAGCGCACTCACACTCTATACGCCCGGCGCGGTCAGCACCTATGGCAACACCGCGACGAACGTCATCGAGCGTGACACCTATTACAGCGACTCGGTAAACGTGAACGGCAACCGCGCCCAGGCAAATAACTATACGCTCGAAGGGTTCGACATGAACGAGACCTTCAACAACGAGATCGGCTACAGCCCGGCGCCGGCTGCGCTCGCGGAAATCCAGGTTGTTACGGCGAACTCACCGGCCGAACTGGGCAACGTGAACGGCGCAGGCGTGGTTAGCGTGCTTAGGAGCGGTACCAACAGCTACCACGGATCGGCCTATGGATACCTGCAAGATTATCGTCTGAACGCGGACTCCTGGCAGAACAAGAACCAGACACCCATCGTCCCCACCAACCCGTTTTCGCAGGACCAGTTTGGCGGGACCTTCGGCGGTCCGATCCTGCGCAACAAGCTCTTCTTTTTCGTCGATTACCTGGGCTCGCGGTACCACGTGGGCGGTATCGGATCCACCAGCGTGCTGACGCAGGCGATGAGAACCGGGG
>NZ_JBAURI010000538.1:0-10425 GCF_049581145.1 Bradyrhizobium sp. | reverse complement strand
GCGCATTTGCCCAGCGGTGCCTCGTCGGATCTCACCGCGAGGTTTTCACCACGGCAGCCCGCAGAGATCGATCACCCCCTGCCGCGGCGCGCGCTTGAGGTCGTGGACATGAGGCGCGATCGCATCGAAGCGAACGCGGCCCGCGTCGGGCTGTTCGGCATAGATCTCGCCGTCGAACGCCTTCCAGCCGCGCGCGATATAGAAGGCCGCGTGGCGCGGCTCGCAGAACAGCAGCGCGAAATCGACCGAGCGCTCCTCCCGCAAGGTATGGATCGCCGCGTTCAGCGCGACGCTGGCATAGCCCCGGCGGCGCGCGTCGTCGCGGGTGGCGACTCCGCCGATGCCGGCGGCGCGCATCCTGCGGCCGTCCCAGCTCACCTCGCGATGAAAAATGCCGACATGGCAGACGATCTCGTCGGCGTCGTCGCGCACCAGCACGCGCAGATCGGCATCGGCGAACACCACGTCCGCCCATGGCAATTTTGCGACGACATGCGGCGGCCATACCGCGCCCAGCAGCGGCTCGGCCTGCTTCCACGCTGCGTCCCCGTTCAGGACGTCGATCTCGATACCCATCGATCCATCTCTTTTTGCCCAAAATGCGGTGTTTAACACCCCTGGAACCTTCTATAAGGGTTTTCCGTTAAGCCACGTCTCCCTCAGTTGCGGACATCATCCCATGACATTCACGCTTCCCCCCCTGCCTTATGCCTACGACGCCCTCGGGACTTATATGTCCAAGGAAACGCTGGAATATCATCACGACAAGCATCACCAAGCCTATGTGACCAACGGCAACAACGCGATCAAGGGCACCGAATTCGAAGGCAAGTCTCTCGAAGAGATCGTGAAGGGCTCGTTCGGCAAGAACGCCGCGGTCTTCAATAATGCCGGCCAGCACTACAACCACATCCACTTCTGGAAGTGGATGAAACCCAATGGCGGCGGCAGCAAATTGCCCGGCCGGCTGGAGAAGAAGATCACCGAGGACCTCGGCGGCTTTGAGAAGTTCAAGACCGATTTCGCCGCGGCCGGTGTCGGTCAGTTCGGCTCCGGCTGGTGCTGGCTGCAGGTCAAGGGCGGCAAGCTTGAAATCGCCAAGACTCCGAACGGCGAAAATCCGCTGGTGCACGGCGCGACCCCGATCCTCGGCTGCGACGTCTGGGAGCACTCCTACTACATCGACTACCGCAACCGTCGTCCGGATTATCTCAAGGCGTTCGTTGAAAATCTCATCAACTGGGAATATGTCGACGAATTGTTCGAGAAGGCCTGAGGCTGCTGTAAGCGTCATTCCGGGGCGCGCAGCGCGAACCCGGAATATCGAGATTCCGGATATGGTCCTTCGGACCATTCCGGGATGGCGCTTTTTTTCGAAACGGGCGGTCACCGAAACCGCGGCCGCCGCCGTTTTTGTCTTCGCGGAGCCGGTCCGGTCGGTGTCGGCGAGCGTGCGCTGGGGCGCCATCCGATCTGAGGCGCAATCGAGCCTAGCCCCTGGCCTGGGACGCTTGCCTTCGCGCGCCAGGACTTCCCCTCGCCGGGTGCGAGTCGTCCGGTTCCCCGCCGTAGCCACCGCTATGGCGATTGGCATGCACCAGGCCCGCAGCCGGTCAGTGGACACCCGTAATGTTATAATATAACATTTTTGGATGGTTCCAGTTCACGACCACGCCCATCCGCATGCCCACGCCCATGGGCTGGCTTCGCCGCATCCGCCGCAGGCCGCGTCATGGTCGATCCTGCGCATGCCGGTGGTCACGCGGCTCGGCGCCGCGCTGGTGGTCAGTGCCGGCCTTTGGGCGGTCGTGCTGCTGGCGATGCGATGAACGCCCTTCCGCACCTGCAATTCCGCGACGTCACGCTGGGCTATGACCGCCATCCGGCGGTGCATCATCTGTCGGGCGAGGTCGGGCCCGGAGCGCTCCTGGCGGTGATCGGTCCGAATGGCGCCGGCAAGTCGACCCTGTTTCGTGGGCTGGTCGGCATTCTCAAGCCGCTCGCGGGATCGATCTCGCTCGGTGGCCTCAACGTCCGCGACATCGCCTATCTGCCGCAGACGGCCGAGATCGACCGCAGCTTTCCGATCTCGGTGTTCGATTTCGTCGGCACCGGGCTGTGGCGGGCGACCGGCCTGTTCGGCGGCATCGGCAAGGCCGCGCGCGACAAGATCGCTCACGCGATCGCGGCCGTCGGGCTGACCGGCTTCGAGAACCGCGGCATCGGCACGCTGTCCGGGGGCCAGACCCAGCGCATGCTGTTTGCCCGGGTGCTGCTGCAGGACGCCCGGCTGATCGTGCTCGACGAACCCTTCAATGCGATCGACGCCAAGACGTCTGCCGATCTGCTGGCGCTGGTCGAGCATTGGCACATCGAGGGGCGCACCGTGCTTGCAGCGCTGCACGACATGGACCTCGTGCGCCTTCACTTTCCCGAGACGCTGCTGTTGGCGCGCGAGGCGTTGGCCTGGGGGTTGACCTCCGACGTGCTGACTGCGGAGAACCTCAAGGAAGCGCGGCGGATGTGCGAGGCCTTCGACGACGCCGCGGCCACCTGCGCGGCCGATGAGGCGCCCTCGCGGGCGGCATGACTGCGATGATCTACGATGCGCTGGTTGCGCCCTTCACCGGTTTTGAATTCATGCGCCGCGCGCTTGCGGCCGTGATTGCGCTCGCGCTGGGCGGCGGCCCGATCGGCGTGTTTCTGATGCTGCGGCGAATGAGCCTGGTCGGCGACGCGATGGCGCATGCGATCCTGCCGGGGGCTGCGATCGGCTTCCTGCTATCGGGTCTCAGTCTGTTCGCGATGACGACCGGCGGGCTGATCGCGGGCTTTACCGTGGCGATCCTCTCGGGCCTCGTGGCCCGCTCGACCGGGCTGAAGGAGGACACCTCGCTTGCGACCTTCTACCTGACCTCGCTCGCGCTCGGTGTCACCATCGTCTCCATCAAGGGCACCAATATCGATCTGTTGCACGTGCTGTTCGGCAACATTCTCGCGATGGACGACCAGACTTTGCTGGTGATCGCAGCCAACGCCACCATCACCCTTCTGGTGCTGGCGGTGATCTATCGCCCGCTGGTGATCGAGAGCGTCGATCCGCTGTTCCTGCGCACGGTGAGCAGGGCCGGCGCGCCGGCGCATCTGGCGTTTCTCGCGCTCATCGTCATCAATCTCGTCAACGGTTTTCAGGCGCTCGGCACCCTTCTTGCGGTCGGATTGATGATCTTGCCGGCGGGCATTGCGCGGTTCTGGTCGCGCGACATCACGCCGATGATCTGCATCGCGGTGGCAAGCGCGATCCTGTCGGGCTATGCCGGTCTCGTGCTGTCGTTCGAGACACGGGTGCCGTCGGGCCCTGCGATCATCCTGGTCGCGTCGGCGCTCTATGTCGCCTCGGTGTTGTTCGGCACTGTCGGCGGCCTGGCGCGGCAGCTGTTTCCGCGCCGCCATCTGGAAGCCTAGCGCCATGCGGCGGCTTTGCCTTTTGCTGATCGCGCTTGTCGCCGCTGCCACGAGCCCGCTGCGCGCGGGAGACCGCCTCGACGTGGTCGCCAGTTTCTCGATCCTCGGCGACTTCGTGCGCCAGGTCGGCGGCGACAAGGTCGACGTCACGACGCTGGTCGGAGCCAATGGCGACGTCCACGTCTATACGCCGACGCCGGCGGATGCCGGGAAGGTTGCCGCTGCAAAGCTCGTGGTCATCAATGGGCTCGGTCTCGAAGGCTGGCTGCCGCGGCTGGTGCAGTCGGCCGGCAGCCACGCACCGATCGTGGTCGCAAGCACGGGCATCGCGCCGCTTCACGATGGCGCCGAGGCCGATCCCCACGCCTGGCAGTCGGTCGCGAATGCCAGGCTCTATGTCGCCAACATCCGCGACGCGCTGGTCAAGGCCGATCCCGCGAATGCTTCCTATTTCCAGGATCGTGCCAAGAGCTATCTGGCCGAGCTCGACGGCCTCGACCGCGAGGTCCGCGCCGCGATCGCACAGATCCCGCCGGAGCGGCGCCAGGTGATCTCGACCCACAAGGCGTTCGGCTATTTCGCGCGCGACTACGGCATCGCCTTCATCGCGCCGCTCGGCGTCTCCACCGAGACCGAGCCGTCGGCCCGCGACCTCGCCCGCATCATCAGCCAGGTCAAGGCGGCCAAAATCCCTGCGGTATTCCTGGAAAATTTGACCGACGACCGGCTGATCGAACGGATCGCGGCCGAGACCGGCGCCAAGGTCGGCGGCACCCTGTATTCAGACAGCTTGACCGGCGAAAAGGGGGCTGCCCCCACTTACATTGCAATGGTCAGGCACAATATAAAGGCCCTGACCAGCGCGCTTGACCACCCATAGGGCAGGGGCCACCCTGCCGCCGGTATGCGCGGAAAAATACCCGTCTCGGAGTTGTTATGGCTGAAGCTTCCAAGATTCCCGTGACCGTGCTGACCGGCTATCTCGGCGCCGGCAAGACCACATTGCTCAACCGCATCTTGTCGGAAAACCACGGCAAGAAATACGCCGTCATCGTCAACGAATTTGGCGAGATCGGGATCGACAACGACCTCATCATCGGCGCCGATGAGGAAGTGTTCGAGATGAACAATGGCTGCGTCTGCTGCACCGTGCGCGGCGACCTCGTGCGGATTCTCGAGGGCCTGATGAAGCGCAAGGGCAAGTTCGACGCCATCATCGTCGAGACCACGGGCCTCGCCGATCCGGCGCCGGTGGCGCAGACCTTCTTCGTCGATGAGGACGTGCAGAAGAATGCCCGGCTCGACGCAGTGGTGACGGTGGCCGACGCCAAGTGGCTGTCCGACCGCCTGAAGGACGCGCCGGAAGCCAAGAACCAGATCGCGTTCGCCGACGTCATCGTGCTCAACAAGACGGACCTCGTCTCCAAGCCGGAGCTGGCGGAAGTCGAGGCACGGATTCGCGGCATCAATCCCTACGCCAAGCTGCATCGCACCGAGCGTTGCCAGGTTCAACTGGCGGACGTGCTGGAGCGCGGCGCGTTCGATCTCGACCGTATCCTCGACATCGAGCCGGACTTCCTTGAAACCAGCGACGAGCATGACCACGATCACGATCATCACCACGACCATGATCACGGTCACGGTCACGGCCTGAAGCACTACCATGATGAAGACATGCAGTCGCTGTCGCTGCGCACCGACAAGCCGCTCGATCCAACGAAGTTCATGCCCTGGCTGCAGAACCTGGTGGCGACCGAAGGCCAGAAGATCCTGCGCTCCAAGGGCATCCTGGCCTTCTCCGGCGACGCGGACCGCTACGTGTTTCAGGGCGTGCACATGATGCTGGAAGGCGATCACCAGCGGAAATGGAAGGACGACGAGCCGCGCGAGAGCCGGCTCGTGTTCATCGGCCGCGAATTGCCGGAGCAGGCGATCCGCGACGGTTTTGAAAGCTGCATCACCGCGTGATGACGAGCTTCGAGCCAGGCGCTACATCCATCACGTCGATCACCGACCGGGTCCGCCCGGTCGCGATCGGCGCGCCCGTCACCTCGGTGCATTTCCTGGGGCAGCGCGCCGCTTTCGTCGGCGCCGAGGAGAGCGTCGCTTTGGTCGACGAGCACGGCGAGATCTCCAGGACCAGCGTTCACAGCGGCGGCATTCTCTGCACGGCATCAGACGGCGAGCGCATCGTCATGGGGGGCGATGACGGTAAGCTGGTCGCGCTCGATGCCAAGGGCAAAATTGAGCTGCTCGCGACGGACGCAAAACGGCGCTGGATCGATAACGTCGCGCTGCATTCCGACGGCGCGTTTGCCTGGTCGGCGGGCAAAACCGCGTTTGTCCGCAGCGTCAAGGGCGAGGAGAAGTCGCTCGACGTGCCTTCGACGGTCGGGGGCCTCGCCTTCGCGCCCAAGGGCCTGCGGCTCGCGGTCGCGCATTATAACGGCGTGACGCTGTGGTTTCCCAATATGGCGGCAAAGCCGGAATTTCTGGAATGGGCGGGTTCGCATCTCGGCGTCACCTTCAGCCCGGACAACAAGTTTCTGGTCACCGCGATGCACGAGCCGGCGCTGCATGGCTGGCGGCTCGCCGACAGCCGGCACATGCGCATGTCGGGTTATCCCGGCCGCGTCAGATCGATGTCCTGGAGCGCGGGCGGCAAGTTTTTGGCGACCTCAGGCGCAGATACCGTGATCCTGTGGCCGTTCGCCAGCAAGGACGGTCCGATGGGCAAGGAGCCTGCGATGCTCGCGCCATTGCCGGTGCGTGCCACCGCAGTCGCGTGTCACCCGAAGCAGGACATCCTCGCCGCCGGCTACGAGGACGGCACTATCCTGCTGGTGCGGGTCGAAGATGGCGGCGAACTGCTGGTGCGCCGCAACGGCACTCCGCCGGTCGCCGGATTGGCCTGGAACGCCAAGGGCACGATGCTGGCTTTCGCTGACGAGGAAGGTCGCGCCGGCTTGCTGCCGCTTTGAGGTAGGCTGCCACCAGGAACTTAGCGCCGTACCGCTCGTTGACCTCCGAACCATGTCAGCGGATGGAACGAGATGCCTCCCGAAGAGCGGAAACGCGCGCCGAAGCAACTGCATAGGCGGGAATTGTGGATCGCCTCGACCTTGATCGTGGCGGGGTTTCTGATCTCCGGCGCCTCGATCGCCGATCTCGAAGCGCATAGTCTGCAGCAGCTGGCGGATGAGCAGGCGCAGGACCGGATGGCGCAAGGACAAACGGCTCAAGGCATGCCGCCGCTGCAGTCCTCGCCGCCGACCGAGAACACGGCGCCCGCCGAGTCAAAGCCCGGCGGCACGCGTCCGACGACGCCAGCGCCGGAACCGGCCCGTCCCGATCCGGAAGCGCAGAAGGACGGAGTCAAGGCCGCGCTGCCGCCGGCACCGGCCGAAAAGGTCGCCCCGCCGATCAAGAATTAGGCGCCAAGTAATAAGCTGCGTCATTCCCGGGCGCGCCGACCGGCTCGATCCGAGCGGGGATCGTTGCACCCCGGAATGACGCATCCGGATATGACGCCGATACGACATGGTCTAACGAGGTTGTGACGGCGCCCGCCGTCCCTCCCTCCTCGCGTACCGGCCTCAGCCGCCGCATAATCGCCCGATCGCGACAGTCGGAGGCGAACCATGAAAATCGAGGAAATCAGGCGAACTGCCTATTCGATGCCGTTGACCAGCCCGTCGTTTCCGCCGGGCCCCTATCGTTTCTTCAACCGCGAATATTTCGTCGTCACCTACAAGACCGACCCGGAGGCGCTCGCCGCCGTGGTGCCGGAGCCGCTCGAGATCATCGAGCCCGTGGTCAAATACGAGTTCATCCGGATGCCGGATTCAACCGGCTTCGGCGACTACACCGAAACCGGACAGGTGATCCCGGTCCGCTTCAAGGGCGAGGAAGGCGTCTATACACACGCGATGTATCTCGATGACGATGCGCCGATCGCGGGCGGCCGCGAATTGTGGGGCTTTCCCAAGAAGCTTGCCCGGCCGAAGGTCGAAGTCGAAAGCGACGTGTTGGTCGGGACGCTGCATTATGGCTCCGTGCTCTGCGTCTCAGCCACCATGGGCTACAAGCACCGCAACGTCGATCACGACACCGTACTGAAAGGCATGAAGGCGCCGAACTTCATCCTGAAGATCATTCCCCATGTCGACGGTAGCCCGCGGATCTGCGAACTGGCGCGCTTCCAGCTCGAGGACATCACCCTGAAGGAGGCCTGGACCGGGCCGGCCGCGCTCGGCCTGTTTCCCCATGCGCTCGCCGACGTCGCACGCCTGCCGGTGCGCGAGGTGGTCTCGGCATTACACTACAAGGCGGACCTGACGCTGGGACTGGGCACAGTGGCGTTCGATTACATGAAGAAGTAACGATCGTCATTTGGAGCATCGCGGAGCGATGAACCCCGGAATCTCGAGACGGGCCTGCATTATTTTACATCGGGATTCCAGGTTCGCGCAGCCAAGTCGGCTGCTACCGACTTGGATATTCATATTGCTGAACTCGGGTAAGCCCGAGTTCAGGTGCGCGCCCCGGAATGACCAGAGGACGATTGGCGACGCCTCCGCTCACCGCACCAGCACGTTCCTGAACTGCCAGGGATCGTTGGTGTCGATGTCCTCGGGGAACAGTCCCGGTCGGTCGGTCAGCGGGGTCCAATCGGTGTAGAAGCCCTTCACCGGGCCGAGATACGGCATCTGGATTTCGAGGCAGCGGCGGAAATCCATTTCGTCGGCCTCGACGATGCCCTCGGTGGGATTTTCCAGCGCCCAGACCATGCCGGCGAGCACGGCCGAGGACACCTGCAGGCCGGTGGCGTTCTGATAGGGCGCAATCGCCCGGGTTTCCTCGATCGAGAGCTGCGAGCCGTACCAGTAGGCGTTCCTGGCGTGGCCGTAGACCAGTACGCCGAGCTCGTCGATGCCGTCGACGATCTCGTTCTCGTCCAGGATGTGCCACTTCTCCTGCATCTTGCCGGTGGCGCCGAAGATCTCGTGCAGCGACAGCACCGCGTCGTTGGCCGGATGATAGGCGTAATGGCAGGTCGGGCGGTACACCACGTGCTGGCCGTCTCGCACCGTGAAGTAGTCGGCGATCGAGATCGATTCATTGTGGGTGACCAGGAAGCCATATTGCGCGCCGGGCGTCGGGCACCAGGAACGCACGCGGGTGTTGGCGCCGGGCTGCAAGAGATAGATCGCGGCACCGCAGCCGTCCGGGTGGGTGCGGCCGTTCTCCGGCATCCATTTTTCATGGGTGCCCCAGCCGAGCTCGGCCGGCTGCATGCCCTCGGACACAAAACCCTCGACCGACCAGGTGTTGACGAACACGTCCATCGGCTTCGGATTTCTGGAGCGCTGGGTGTCGCGCTCGGCGATATGGATGCCCTTGACCCCGAGCTTGTGCGCCAGCTGGCCCCAGCCCTCCCGGCTCTGCGGCGCGTTGAACGGCGTATTGGTGTCGCGCGCGATGTCGAGCAGCGCCTGCTTGACGAACCAGGACACCATGCCCGGATTGGCCCCGCAGGTTGAAACCGCGGTCGTGCCGCCCGGGCTCTTGTGCTTGGCCGCAAGCAGCGTCTGGCGCAGCGCGTAGTTGGAACGCTTTTCGGGATTGATGGACTTGTCGAAATAGAAGCCGGCCCATGGTTCGATCACGGTATCGACATAGAGCGCGCCGATCTCGCGGCACATCGTCATGATGTCGACCGAGGAAGTGTCGACCGAGAGGTTCACGCAGAAGCCCTGGCCGCCGCCTGCGGTGAGCAGCGGCACGAGCAATTCGTGATAATTGTCCCGCGTCACCGCTTGCTTGATGAAGCGCACGCCGTGCTTCCTGGCGAGCTCGCCATCCTCGTGCGGATCGATGATGACGAAGCGCGACTTGTCATAGGCAAAATGCCGTTCGATCAAGGGCAGGGTGCCTTTGCCGATCGAGCCGAAGCCGATCATGACAATGGGGCCGGAAATCTTCGCGTGGATCTGCGCGGAAGGGTTCATCAAATGGTCTCCAGGAGAACAGGCTGGTTGCGGCGTATAAGGGGCATCACGCGCTGCGACGCTTCGCGGTCACTTCGATCTCGACCTTCATCTCGGGCTTCAGGAGCGCCGCGACCACCAGCAATGTGGCTGCCGGACGGATCTCGCCGAGAAACTCGCCACACACCGCGAAATGGGCATCGGCGTCCCTGACGTCGATCAAATAATAGGTCGCGCGGACGATATCGGCCATCGCGAAGCCGGCCTCTTGCAGCGCGGCCTCGATGGTCTTGAAGCAGTTCCGTGACTGGCTCGTGACATCGGCCGGCATCGTCATGGCCGTGTAGTCATAGCCGGTGGTGCCGGCAACGAAGGCGAAATCGCCGTCGACCACCGCGCGGCTGTAGCCGGCGGTCTTTTCGAATGGGGAGCCGGTGGAAACCAGGCGGCGTGGCATGTCGGACCTCGGCTGACGGGTGGAGGCGGCGTCCCGGCCGCGCAAAACCTTGGCTATCTCAGAGTGAGCGCTGTGTCACGTCGGAGGGCGGCTGCGGGCCAAGGCCCCAGCGGCGCACCAGGATGTCCCTGACGATCATGACCGCCAGCAGGATCAGGACCACCGTGGTGACCAGCGTGCTGCGGGCGCGCTTGTCCGGAGTCCGTCGCGCCTGCGCCCGGTTGGCCGGTGGCATGATCCCGCTCACGCCGATTGCTGCAGCAGCTGAGCGGTCTTCCGGGCACGCGCTGTCCGCATTTTCGGTAATGACGCGCCGGTCGGCACGATCATGCCCCAGGCGCCGTCGAGCGCGCCCTCGCGCAGCTCGAGCCCGAGCAGGCGCTCGCGCTCGAATGGTCCCGGCAGCGACAGCTCTGCGGTCATGGCCGCCGAAAAGCCGAAGCGGGCATAATAGGGCGCATCGCCAAGCAGGATCACCGCACCATGGCTGCGGGCGCGGGCGGCGGAAATCGC
>NZ_JBAURI010000537.1:0-4995 GCF_049581145.1 Bradyrhizobium sp. | reverse complement strand
GATTCCGACGGGTTGCCGCGTCGGGCAATGCGAGAGCTGCGTGGTGGGGTTGATGGAGGGTGAGGTCGCTCATCTCGCCGCCTCCGAGGATATCGGGGAGGGCCAGTGTCTCACCTGCCAGGCGGTGCCGCTGACGCGGCTGGTGCTCGATGCCTGAAGGAAGGCGGAAAATCAGCACGTCGGTGGCCCGCTCGGACTCCGGTGAATGATATCGAATCGTTGGCTTGATTGGAAAATGTCATGAACGCACCGGCGAGATCAGAGGGCTTTGCTGAAGAATTGCCCGCGCTGATGGCCAAACTCGGCGTCGACGAGCGCGTGCTTTGCGGCGGCGAGCTTGAGGTGCGCACGCCGATCACCGGTGACGTCATCGCGCATCCGCATGCGACCAATGCCAGCGAGATCGCGCACCGGATCGGCCTGGCGCATGACGCGTTTCAGCATTGGCGGTCGGTTCCCGCGCCGCGTCGCGGCGAACTGGTGCGTCTGTTCGGCGCGGAACTGCGGGCCGCGAAAGCCGATCTCGGACGGCTGGTGACGATCGAGGCGGGGAAGACCCTCTCCGAGGGCGTTGGTGAAGTGCAGGAGATGATCGATATCTGCGACTTCGCGACTGGCCTGTCCCGTCAGCTCTACGGCCTGACGATGGCGAGCGAGCGGCCCGACCATCGCCTGACGGAGCAGTGGCATCCTGCCGGCGTGGTCGGGGTGATCTCGGCGTTCAACTTTCCCGTCGCGGTCTGGTCGTGGAACGCGGCGCTGGCACTGGTTTGCGGTGACTCCATCGTGTGGAAGCCGTCGGAAAAAACGCCGCTGACCGCCATCGCCGTCACGGCCCTGTTCGAGCGGGCGGCCGCGCAGCTCGAGGGCGCGCCTCAAAACCTTGCGACTCTGATTCTCGGCGGCCGCGAGGCCGGCGAGCATCTGGTCGATGATGCGCGCGTGCCGGTCGTCTCCGCGACGGGCTCCACGGCGATGGGACGTGTTGTCGGGCAGCGCGTCGCAAAGCGGTTCGGCCGGTCGATCCTGGAGCTTGGCGGCAACAATGCATCGATCGTCTGCCCGTCCGCGGACCTCGATCTCGCGTTGCGGGCGATCGCCTTCGGCGCGATGGGAACGGCCGGCCAGCGCTGCACGACGCTGCGCCGCCTGATCGTGCATGACAGTATCCACGATGGGCTGGTGGCGCGTCTCAAGCGAGTCTATGCATCGGTGTCGATCGGCAATCCGCTCGATGGCGGCGTTCTGGTGGGACCGCTCATCGACGAACGCGCCTTCGTCGGGATGCAGCAGGCGTTGGCCGCGGCAAAGGCTGCCGGCGGCATCGTCCATGGCGGCGAGCGGTATGAAGAAGCGCGGTGGCCATCGGCCTATTATGTCCGCCCGGCGCTGGTCGAGATGCCCGACCAGATCGGGCCTGTGGCGGAGGAAACCTTCGCTCCCATTCTCTACGTCCTGAAGTACCGCAATCTCGAGCAGGCGTTACGGCTGCAGAACGGCGTGCCGCAGGGATTGTCGTCCTCGATCTTCACGATCGACATGCGGGAGGCGGATCGTTTTCTCTCCTGTCTTGGGTCCGATTGCGGAATCGCGAACGTCAATATGGGACCGTCCGGGGCCGAGATCGGCGGTGCGTTCGGCGGCGAAAAGGAAACCGGCGGTGGCCGCGAGTCCGGTTCGGACGCCTGGAAGGCCTATATGCGTCGCATGACCAGCGCGGTGAACTACGGTCACGCGATGCCGCTCGCACAAGGCGTCAAGTTCGACGTCGCCTGAGGCCGTCGGGGAACGCGGCCCGGCCGACGCCGTCCCCCTGCGTCAGCGCCACATTTTGCGCATCTGGGCGCCGACGTCGATGTGTGGCACCTCGCTCGCCGATCGCGCCGCTGCGCCGGTTGACGCCCGCGGCCAAGCCGTCCTTTCGAACAGCCCGAGCAAGCGATCGGGAATGAAGCGGGTTCTCGCCGCATAGACGTGGCGGTCGCCCTTTGCATGCTGGCCGTAGGTAAAAAAGCGCTGCGGTACCATCAGATGCAGATCGTCCTTGGCCCGCGTCATGGCAACGTAGAGCAGCCGGCGTTCCTCTTCGATCTCCGCTGTCGTGCCGGCGCCGAGATCCGAGGGCATGCAGCCATCGACCACGTTGAGCACGTAGACGGACTTCCACTCCTGGCCCTTGGCGGAATGAATGGTCGACAGGATCAGATAGTCGTCGTCGAGCAGGGGAATGCCGGCCTGGTCGCTGGTGGCGTCGGGTGGATCCAGCGTCAGCTCGGTGAGGAAGCGTTCGCGGGACGAATAGCCGCTCGCAATCTGTTCGAGCTGGATCAGGTCGGCGCGGCGGGTCTCGGCGTCCTCGTGGATTCGGTCGAGATGCGGTTCGTACCAGAGGCGGGCGTGTTCGAGGTCGGTCGGCCAGTCGGCAACACGCAGGTCCGCGACGGTGCGCGTGAATGCTTTCCAATCCTCACCGGCTCGCGGCGGGGCCGGCGCATGCCCAAGCGCCGTGATCGGATCGACGCTATCCGCCATCTGGTCGAGCACACGTTGTGCTGAGATAGAACCAACCCCCGGGATCAGGTGCAGCAGCCGAAAGCCGGCGACGCGGTCGCGCGGGTTCTCGACGAAGCGCAGCAGCGCCAGGAGGTCCTTGATGTGCGCGGCATCGAGAAATTTCAATCCGCCGAACTTGACGAACGGGATGTTGCGCCGGGTCAGTTCCACTTCCAGCGCGCCGCTGTGGCTCGACGTCCGGAACAGCACGGCCTGCTGTTTCATAACCGTGCCGGACTCCCGGTTTTCCAGAACGCGCTCGACAATGCAGCGCGCCTGGTCGGCTTCATCGCGCACCGTGACCAGCTGAGGTTTGCTGCCGGACGTCCGGTCGGTCCACAAATTCTTGGTGAAACGCTCCTTGGCAAGACCAATCACGCCGTTGGCAGCGGCCAGGATCGGCTGCGTCGATCGATAATTGCGATCAAGCGTGATGATGCTGGCCGGCGGGGAGAAGTGGCCGGGAAAATCCAGGATGTTGCGCACGGTCGCGGCGCGGAATGCATAGATCGACTGCGCATCGTCGCCGACGACGGTGAGGCCATGGCCGCCCGGCTTGAGCGCAAGCAGGATGGACGACTGCAGCCGGTTGGTGTCCTGGTACTCGTCGACCAGCACATGGTCGAAGCGGCTGCCAATGTCATCGGCGAGCGCCGGACTGCTCATGGTCTGTGCCCAGTAGAGCAGCAGATCATCATAATCGAGCACGTGATGACGCTGTTTGGTTTCGACGTAGGCCGCGAACAGGTCCTTCAGCTCCTTGGCCCAGCCCGTGCACCACGGAAACGAGGCTGCCAGGACCTGCTCGATCGGCATCTCGGCATTGACGCATCGCGAGTAGATTGCGAGGCAAGCGCCTTTGGTCGGAAAGCGGCTTTCGGTCTTCGACAAGCCAAGCTCATGCCGGACCAGGTTCAGGAGGTCGGCGGAATCCTCACGGTCGTGAATCGTGAAGTTGGAGTCCAGGCCGATCTGCTCGGCGTACATCCGAAGCAGGCGCGCACCGATGCCGTGGAAAGTGCCGGCCCAACTCAAGGCACCGGTCATCATTCCGGCGTTTTGACCCATGGCCTTGCGCCCGATCCGCTCGACGCGCTTCGTCATCTCGGAGGCAGCGCGGCGCGAGAACGTCATCAGAAGAATACGGCTGGGGTCGGCGCCGTTGACGATCAGATGGGCGACGCGGTGCGCAAGCGTGTTGGTCTTGCCCGACCCGGCCCCGGCAATCACCAGCAGCGGCGTGCAGCCGCCGGCTGCGACCGCCCCGTGCTCGACGGCGCGCCGCTGTTCCGGATTGAGATTTTCGAGATAGGCAGCAGTCAGTGACACGTCCGTACCGTCCCCAAGTCGATGGACGGTCACTGATTCTTCCTTTGTTCGCAATGGCGCAAAGCAACGTTTGAGATCCGGAAGCGTTCGGCGAGATCTCAGTTGAACGCCATGCCGCCGCTCATGGCCACCGTCTGGCCGGTCATATAAGGATTGTCCACCAGCATCAGCACGGCCTTTGCGACCTCATCGGCTCGACCGAAGCGGCCCATTGGAATCCGACTGACAAGGGCCTCCTGACCCTTCATCATGTCGGTTTCAATCAGCGAAGGCGCGACGGCGTTGACGGTGATCCCTTCCTTGACCAGGCGTGCCGCGTAGCCCCGCGTCAATCCCTCGAGCCCCGCCTTCGACGCATTGTAGTGCGGGCCGATCGAGCCCGCGCCGCGGGCGGCGCCTGAGGAGATATTGACGATCCGCCCCCATCTTTGCGCTCGCATCATCGGCAAAACCGCATGGGTGCACAGAAAAACGGATTTTAAGGTTGGCGGCGATCGTCGCGTCGAAATCGGCTTCAGCGAGATCGTCGATGCCGCGCGTGATGGCGATGCCGGCGTTATTGACCAGAATATCGATCGTGCCGAGTTCGGATTTCGCGAATTCGAACATGCCTGCAACGGCATCCGCCTGCGAGACATCGGCTTGGACCGTGATGACGCGGACGCCGGTCGTGCCCAGATCCTCGGCCAGTTTCGTGGCGGCGTCGACCCGCTCGCGATAGTTGATCGCAACCGCCGCTCCAGTTGCAGCCAGCGCGCGCGATATCGCGGCGCCGATTCCGCGAGAGCCGCCGGTCACCAATGCGGTCCGTCCACGCAAACCATCTGCCGTCATTGCAGTCTCCGATCTGTCGAGCGCACTCTAGTCTAGATTTGTCGAGCTGCTTTTGCCAGGGCGCTATGGAGGTTTCTCAGGCAAAAGCCTTTTCCAGCGTCTCAAGCAGAACCGCGATTGATTTGTCATGCCGGGTGATGGCGGGGATGGGGCGTTTGATCTTCATCAGCTCGTACACGGCTATCTGCGCTGCCCGGATGGAGTACTCGACGGTGAATACGACATCGTCCGGAATTTCAACAAACTGGCTGACGAAGGCCAGGTTCTTCGAGTTGTCGG
>NZ_JBAURI010000536.1:0-19795 GCF_049581145.1 Bradyrhizobium sp. | reverse complement strand
GCGTGGCAGGACGCCGGTCACATCAGCCGTAACGCCGAAGCGATCATCGTAACCACGTCCGTTACACCGGCTGTTACCGAGGCCGTTGATGTCACAGTCATGCGTGCGGCTGCGGCGGCGCGGCCTTCCATGTCACCGGTCAAGCTCGCCGCATTCATCGTGGCGCTGGCGCTCGCTTGCGTGTCGGCCGGCTTCTCGATAGATGGCCTCACCGCGATCTTTGCCGGCGCGTTCTGGCCCGTGATCACCATGGGCGCGGCGCTAGAAGCCGGGAAGCTCGTCGCAGCGGCCTGGCTGACCGAGTATTGGCACTCAGCGCCGTCGCTCCTGCGCCTGGTGCTCGTCGCAATGATCGCCGTATTGATGAGCCTGAATGCGGTCGGCGTGTTCGGATTCCTGACGCGCGCCCACCTCGAGCATATGGCGGCCGTTGATTTGGCGCTCGCGGATAGCACCGCAGAGACCAAGGCCAGGCTCGCCATTCAGGGCCAGACAATTGCCGACCTCGATCGGCGCATCGCCCAGATCGACGCGGCCATCGAGGAATCAATACGACTTGGCCGCTCCGTCGGCGCGATGACGATTTCTGACCAGAAGCGCCGTGATCGCGCCGACATCGTTGCGGCGCGCCAGCGCGAGGCTCAGGCGCTCGCCGCCCTGCAGATGGAGAAGCAGAAGCTTGACGCCCAGCGCCGTCGCGCCGGGGCCGACGTCGGTCCACCGCGATATCTCGCAGAGCTGATCGGCACACCGGCCACCGACCTCGAGCGACCGGTCCGCCTGCTCACTCTGGCGCTTGTTGCCGTACTCGCTCCGTTGGCGGTGGCGCTGCTTCTCGCCGCCGGAGCACGCACGAGGCGTATGGGCTCTCGCTGACCATTTCCGGGATGCCTCGGAGCAAGACGAGGCTCACCGGTCCGCCGAGACACTGAGAAGATCATGGCCTGTTGAACGGTCGAAGCCGTCCAGACTCGATTTCGGGGAGGACTGGTTTGAAACATCCGAGAGCAGCCCCGACACAAGATACGACACTCTCAGCGAGAAGCCGACGTGAAAGCCCAAGAAAAGAAAGCAAGGTTTTCTCACATCCTATGCACCTGAGGTGCTGACGCCCCGGAGTCCGAACCGAAGCAAAAAACGATTGGGACCGCGATGCAGCTATGAACCCCTTAGGACGGCTCGCTCGGGTACGGTTCCAACCGGCGCCGTTTGAAGTCTGCCCCAAGTTCAGCCGTGCGTTCAACCATCCTGCGGACTATTGTTTCGCAATCAGCTTGGGTGAGCCCAAAAACGCCGTGTTCTCGCAATTCATCCTTGAGAATCGCGGCCATGATAGAAACAATACTCATCGTTTTACTCGTTTCTCAGCGGGCCGTGACTATTTGTCGACTGTTAAGTCGCGAAAGGGCAACGGCACGCCGGCTACCTCGCAGACTGCTTCGATCAGCAGACGAACCGCCTTTGCTTCCCACTCAATCTGGTCGACAGGCCCTACCCAGTACTGGGACATCGCGTAAGCCGCATGGCGCGCCTTCACGCCCAATCCAGCGATCGAGTGTGCAGGGGTGGCCATGATCGCTCGTTCGATCGGGTCGAGTCGAGCCAAGATAGTCTCCAACTGTCTTGTGCGGACTTCCTCGCTGTATTCAGCGCCCAATAGTTCACTTCGCGGTTCTGACGACCGAGAAACCGAGCAGGCGGCCAACGCGTCTCGCGCATGTTGGAGACCAAAGAGATCTGCTGCGACCTCATTGAATTGTCGTTCCAGGGCAAGGAGAGCGGAATCATCGTTAGCTGGATCGAGCATTGTTGGGTTCGCGGCATTCCGTAGCTCGCTCATTCTGAACCTCCCGAGGGCACAAGGAATATACGGAATTACGTATATAAGGTTGAGTTCTGTGCCGCCAGCCCCTTCAGGTAGTCGGTATCGGGGGACGGTACACAAAATATACGTAATTACGTATGGAGAGCGGCCGATTCTGATGGCCTTCCTGCCACATGGCTCGGCGGGACATCTATGCGGCGCGGCATGTCTTGGCGCGCAATCTGCGGCGCCTTCGTCGTGCGCAGAAAATGACTCAGGAGCAACTTGCGAACGTCGCCGGGTTGCGCCAGGCGCTAATCAGTGAATTAGAATCGGGCAAACTAGACGTACGGATCGATACGTTGAGCCGCCTTGCTATAGCGTTGGATTCCAGCGTGGCGGAGCTTTTTGACGAAGCCAGGCGAGGTTAGCAGCGGCCATGCCATGGCGGCGCCAAATCTCCGCGATGGCAACACCTTCAATCGGCCGTCCGCTTCTTGCAGCATGCACCATTGGCAGCGCTGCTTGGCCAGGGCAGCCGGATGAGCGACCACCAGTCCGGATTGTTCCAGGCGTCCGCGCCAGATACGTGCGAACGCGGCGAGAGACCAAGCGCTCGGACACTCGGTCCGCCCATACCGCCAAGGGTTCATCGCTTCGACATATATGGCCCCGGAACGCCTGAGGAGCGATTGGACTGCTGTCGTGCGCAAGCTGTCGCGATAGCGTGTGGGCTCCCTGAGGCGGTTCGACGACTCTTCTTGTGCTGACGCTTCGACGATTTCCGGGACAGAGTCGATGTTCTGGGCGCTCGCGTAGATCTCGCGAGCTCACCACAAGTCGCAGCTATTGCATCAGAACTGCTGTCAGGGATCGTATCCGGACCATAGTGGTCCGCTTCCGGCGCGCTTCGATGCCCCGCGCGCCTCGTGGCAACATGGTTTGACGAGACAGGATTGTCGGCCTTTGCCCCAAAACAGCGCGGCGTCCTCGGAGATTCTCCCGCGTAGCAAGCAATGAGAGAACCTGAAATGGAACGAGAACAAAATATCCGAAAGACGTGCAGGATTCGGACGCTTTACGTAGGAGGGGAGTGACGGCTCTTCTCATCGGGCTTCGAGAAGCCGGTGGACCGGGATAGCCGGGACGGTGGCGGAATTTGGAGCCTGGTGCAACGATTTGGACGTCGTTTGCACGAAGGAGAGCTGCAATGGAACAACATTACGTTGGATTGGACGTGGGCCTGGAAGAAACGAGCCTCTGCATTGTCGACAGCGAAGGCAAGACGGTCCGGGAAGTCAAGGTCAGCACCGAGCCAGCGGCGATCCGCTCCGCTCTTGAGGGCTACGCGGATCGCCTCTCGCGCATCGGAGTGGAGGCGTCTTCGTTGGGCCTGTGGCTGTACCGCGAGCTTCATGAGGGTGGGTTGCCGATCATTGTCGTGGAAGCCCGTCACATGCGGGTGTCACTGTCGACGATGCGCAACAAGACCGACCGCAACGATGCGCGCGGTATTGACGCAGATGATGCGGCTGGGCTGGTTCAGCGCCGTCCATGTGAAGAATGTTGAGATGCAAAAGATGCGCACGCTTTTGACCAACCGCAAGCTTCTCAAGCGCAAGTTGGTGGACATCGAAAACCACATTCGCGGTGCGCTGCGAACATACGGATTGTTGGTCGGAGCCGTCGGTCGCGGCCAATATGAAGCGCGCGTGCGCGAGCTGATCGAGCGCACGGATATCGTCTTTTCGACAATGATCGAGACGATGCTGACCGTGCGCCGGGCGATCCTTGACGGATATACCAAACTGCATCGGATACTTCTGCAGGTGGTTCAGCACGATCAGATCTGTCGGCGTTTAATGACCGTGCCTGGCGTCGGTCCCGTTGCAGCACTTTCGTTCAAGGTCGGAGTGGATGATCCACTGCGCTTTACCCGATCGCGGACCGTTGTCGCGCATTTCGGCCTGACGCCCAGGCGACATCAGTCGGGCACTTCGATCGACTATGAGGGGCACATTACCAAGCAGGGCGATGTCAGCGTCCGGGAAGCGCTTTGCGAGGCGGCTGCGAGCCTTCTGCTGCGGGTCAAGAAGTGGTCCGCCCTGCGTGCCTGGGGTCTTCGGATCGCCAAACGATCAAGCATGCTATGCGCGATCGTGGCTGTCGCGCGCAAGCTCGCCGGCATCCTGCATCGCATGTGGATCGACGGAAGTGACTTCAAGGTCGGCTTCGGCGCCAAGGTGACGCAGCGGCTGAAACTGAAACCGGCGCAGTGATTCTATTGCGCCAACGACGACCAACGATCGGCTGTCGGTGCTGCCGCCAGTCAGTTGAAAAGGAGCGAATAACGAGATCCGCGCGCGCGGTGAGCGTCCCCTGGCGGGGCCGCGAAACGGGGAATGTCCGCTATCTCTTGCCTGCTTCCGTCCCTCGTGATGAGAGCGCCAGACTGCTCGGACAGCCCTGTTTATGAACCTGATGAAGAGCATGCGACGGCCACGTGCCGAACGCGAAGGAACGCATGGACCCCGCCTGGAGAATGCAAACAATGTGCGCGTCGACGGGCGAACTCTGTCCCGCAGTCAGTGCTGAGAGAAAGGAAATGCGCATGTGTGAAAAGTTGAAAATAGCGTAGTTGAGGGTTGACTTTGAACGCCCGATTAGGAAGGCAAGATAAAGCGGGTTTCCCCGCTTCCGGAACGGTGTTACTAAGTATTTGTCTGCACATTGTTTTAGGTCGGTTTTCGACGTTTCGTCGAGCCTTGGCGAGCGGCGCTTTTCCCAATTATCATTCTGTTTCAATGCGCCGAGAGCCATCGCCTGCGACATGCCGCAAATCGGAGATGGCCGCTTCCTCGCCGGCGCGGTATTTCTACGCTGCATCACGCGCACTGCGTTTCTGGCCTTGCGCGATAGCGTTCGACGTCCAATCGTCGTCCGATGGCGCGCAGCGAAGACGCCTTCGGCTTCCGTCCCGGCAGGGTCCGCGACCGTGGCGGTGCGCAGCAAGCCGGGCGCCGGATCGGCGCGATGGGTGGACGCGCGACCACCTTCGTTAGCGAGGTTCAGCCGGCCATGCTTCCGGCCTTCGGCAATCCGAACCGTGGCTTCCGAGTCGGGAAGGGGGAGGGAGTTTTCCGACCTGCTGCGCCCGACCAGTACATGCGCGAGGCCTTCCGTCAGAAACGTGTGCCACTGATCGAGCGCGCGCGAGTTGGAGCGCATGGGGCAGGCGACCGAGATCGAGACCGGCATTTGGATCGTATCGTCAAAAGCTGAGTCTGTGCTGCGGGAGCTCGGCGGACGCGGCGACATCATCAAGACCATGCAGCGGCCGTTAAAGCGAGATGGATTGGCGGAGGACCGCCATCCCGCACGTTAGGTCGTGCATCGAGAGCAGGCGGCCGAGCACATCACGGGATGCGTGCGCGACAGGGGGCGCTTGGCGGCGACGAGATGGGCGAGCGAGTCCGGCTGGTGATCGACACCGTGGATGGGGGCGTGCATCACATCGAGATGGACCGCGCTGAGGACTTCGGCCGAGGCATGATCGTCGCGGCCGGCTCCGCCACTCCCCGGTCCAAGCGCCCCGGATCGCAACATCCTGAATTCGCGGGGCAAGGGGTCGTCTACGCCCGTCCGAACATCTCGGGCGGCCACGAGTGGACATCGCCCGGATCCGGCGGCAATCTCGCGGCCTTCCTTCGCTCTCATGTTCGCCGGCTGGAGGCACTACGCGGGCCGCCCATGCGAGCCGGATCGACCCCGATCACTGCCGTGTCCCCGCCGATCTTCCCAAGCGTGGTCAAGCCTACGATCTGGCGCGAGACCGCGCAAAAATCCGCATCGGCATCCTGTCTCCGACCGGCCTAGACAGCCAGATTGGTTGTAACGATGCGACTTGGCTCGACCGGGACACCTGGCTTCGCCCGGCCGTGCTTGCCCCGGGTTCGGCCGCGAGGTCGCTGAGGCGATGGAACGCGGCAGGCGGAGCCTCGTGAACATGGCCATGCCGTCCGGCTGGAGGACGGCCGAATCCGCGTGTCAAAGGATTTCGTTACCAATCTGGAGCGTACGGAGATGACTCGTTTCGGCAAAGCGCTGGCTGCCGAGCGTGGTCTGTCGTTCGGCGCCACCAAGCCCGGCGAATATGTCAGCGGCACCCATGTCAGCTCGACCAAGCTCGCCAGCGGCCATTCGCTGTGATCGATGACGGCATCGGTTTCCGGCAGGTGCCGTGGCAAGTCGTGCTCGACCAGCGCATCGGCCAGCATATCTCCGGCTCAGTGCGCGCCGCTGGCGGCATCGAATGGAGCTTTGGCAGGAAACGGGACTGGGGATATGAATCTCCAGGTGTCGTTACCTGATTGTAGACATGGGGCCGGACCGGTGCCATTCGGCGAAGGCTCGCGCTTTTCTCGCCCCGCTCCGCCCGCTCGCAGACTTGACCGAACGTCGCGGCCGGACAAAGGGGCTCTATGAAGGTGACGTATTGGAGGCCGTTTCAGCGGCGCCGGGAGTCTAGTCTAGCAGGGCGACGAGGGCCTACCGCGTTGCCCGGAGTTGGCGGAATTTGTTTTCTTTTCATGGCGGTGAGGGCGGTTTGATGCCGTGGGAGCGCCGCATCGTCCCGCGTCATCAAGCGCGTGGTGCGGGCGCTCGCCGTGTGGGTGATCCACAGGTAGAGCTGCGGCTGCGGCTGCTCGAGCGGGCGACCGGCAGCATTGCAAGTGCCTCACCCCCTCGCGCCGGCAGCCGCTTCAATTCCGGTGCCGTCGTGCGTGCCCATTCGACCTCGATCGCCATATCGTTTCACCTTCGAGGTTCGATGAGGTGAAGCGGTTGGGTGGAGCGCCGCGCGAGCCGCTGACGCTCAAATGTGCCGCTCGCGGGGGCAGGGGCGTCAAATCCAAAGCCGCACCGCGACTCGCGGCGTGTGAGGCATCCTTGCAACACACGCGCCTGCTTTCGGACTCGATGGTCGTCCATACGGCAGTTCCCGTGATGATGTGCTTACCTGTGGTTGCGGTATGCGCGCGTGGCTGTGTGTCGGGCAAGAGACTGGGAATGAAAATGGACTTTGGATTTATCGCCGCGCTTGTGATCGCAATCGTTGCGATCGTCGACTTGTTTGTCAAACTCCCGTTCATCGCTGGGTACGCCTTTTGGGTTTTGCTCGGTGGCTTTCTTGTGCTCACTGCGACAACGAAAAAATGACGGCCGCCCCGAGGCCGCACTGAAACGCGCAACTCTGAAAGTCTGATATGCGGCGCGTGGCATGACTGGGCCCGTTCCGGCCTGCGCGGTCAGTCGGCCCGGGCGGCGGGCTGCCCCGGCGCTCGAGATTGCCGCTGGTTGTTGAGCGGTAGCTTGGTCCGCGTCACCCGCGGTTACTCGACCCCTCGGATGCGTACCCTAGCCATCAGCGGTTGTGCAACATCGGGATGTCGCTGACCGCCCCAACAACCATACACCCTTCAAGCTCCCTTGCAGCTCCGCAAACGGTTTGAGCACCACATCGATGCCTACATCGAAGCCCACAACGGCAAGCCGAGCCCTTCGCCTGGACCAAGGCAAGGTATATCGACGCAGCTTCGCCATAATTCCGGATACTAGCGCAATCCACGGCAAGTTGGTGGCAAGTTATTGATTGTGGATGATCGACCTCAAAACGCTCGAAGTCTTTTACTGGGTTGTACGTCTTGGCGGTTTCGGCAGGGCGGCTGAAAAGCTGCATACGACTCAGCCAGCGGTGTCGGTGCGGATCAGGCAGTTGGAGGAACGCTATGACATACAGCTGTTCCACCGTGCCGCGGGCCAGCGTCCGCAATTGACACCTCGGGGCCGCGAACTCTATGCACAGGCCGAGCGCATGCTCGAGCTCGATCGTGATATCGAGGCCGTACTGACCAGCCGCTTCGAGTTGCGTGGCCTGATCCGGATTGGCGTCTCGGAAACGGTTGTGCGGACCTGGCTCGCCGATCTTCTGCGCGACCTGTATCGACACCATCCAGATCTCCTTCTGGAAGTCAGCGTCGACATCTCCTCCACGCTGCGGGCCGGTCTCCTAACGGGCGAGATCGACCTCGCCATTCTGCTCGGACCGCTCGACCTGCCGCGTGTGCGCGAAGTTCCGCTGTGCTCCTACGACCTTGTTTGGGCGGCGAAGCCTGGCTTGGAAGTGGCCGCGGACCTTGCAGGGCTTGGAACCATGCCGATCCTGACCTTCGCCCGCGCGACCCGCCCGACGCGAATGATCGCCGATGCCTTTGCCAGAGCCGGCCTGCCGGCGCCGCGGCTTTATCCGAACAGTTCGCTCGCCGCAACCGTGCGCATGGCGCTTGATGGAATCGGCGTCTGCATCGTTCCACGTGTGGTGATCATCGAGGAGCTGGCGCGCGGGACGTTGTCGGAGGTGACGGCACCATTTTCGGTGCCGCCACTCGACTACATCGCCGCCTATGTCGAGGCGCCCCACTCAGCGCACCTTGCCACGGTGGCAGCCATCGCTCAGGCCTGCGCAGGTCATAAAGCGGGTTTATGACGTCACATTTGTAATGACAATTTGATGCTGGTCGCGCCGCTGTGTCTCAATTCCATCATCGAACAAAATCGGAGATGGAAACATGCCAAAGGAGACACGTGATGTTTGACTGGTACCGGCAACTGAGCCCACAGGGCCGTCGGACGTTCTGGGCATGCTTTGGCGGTTACGCGCTTGATGCGTTTGATGTGCAGATATACGCCTTCATACTGCCGATTCTGATAGGCCTCACATTTCTCGATCCGACCCAGGCAGGTCTGCTAGCGACCACGACGCTTGTGCTTTCCGCCTTCGGGGGCTGGTTTGCCGGCATGTTGGCGGACCGGTTCGGTCGTGTGCGGACTTTGCAGATTACCGTGATCTGGTTTGCCTTTTTCACCTTTCTCTCTGGCTTTGCGCAAAATTTCGAGCAGCTGATGGTCACCCGCGGTCTTATGGGCCTCGGCTTCGGCGGCGAATGGGCGGCGGGTTCCGTCTTGATTGGAGAGGTCATCGCGGCACGCCATCGCGGCAAGGCCGTCGGCTTCGTGCAGGGCAGCTGGTCCTTGGGGTGGGCGGCAGCGGCTCTGCTGTCGACGCTCCTTTTCACCACAATGGACAACGCGTTGGCTTGGCGGGTGCTCTTCTTCATGGGCATTGTCCCGGCGTTCGCGACGTTCTGGCTCCGCCGCGCGGTGCCCGAGCCTGACGTGTTCGCTACCGCGAAGGCAAGCGGCGCACCGCAGCCGTCGGTCGTGGAAATCTTCCGGCCCACCCTGCTCTGGACGACCCTTCGGGCTTCTTTGCTCGCGCTCGGCGCGCAGGGCGGCTACTACGCCATCACGACCTGGCTGCCGCGCTTTCTCTCAGCAGAACGCCACATCTCGATTCTAGGCAGCCTTGCCTACATCTCCGTCGTCATTGCCGGCTCTTTTGCCGGTTATGTGACCGCGGCCTACCTTGGCGACGCGATCGGGCGGCGGATGAACTTCATGCTGTTTGCAGTCGGCTCAGCCGCGATTGTGCTCATCTACACCCAACTGCCGGTGTCTAATGGAATGATGCTCATCCTTGGCTTTCCACTCGGTTTCTTTTCTTCCGGGATCTTTTCCGGAATGGGTCCCGTCATGACCGAACTGTTTCCCACCGAAGTGCGCGGCAGCGGGCAGGGCTTCTGTTACAATGTCGGACGTGGCCTCGCTGCCTTCTTCCCGACTCTCGTGGGTGTCGCCTCCGCTTCAATGCCGCTCGGCGTAGCGATCGGCACGTTCGCAGCCGGCGCCTATGGGCTGGTGATTGTGGCCACTCTTCTGCTGCCCGAAACGCGGGGAAAGAGCTTGCTCAGTTTCGCTCCGGCAGAGAGCTGAACGATTTTACGGAAATTTCTGGTCGGTCGTGGCGAGACCGTCACCGGTGCGGGTGAGACGCGCCACGGATCGAAAATCCGTAGCACGGCAAGGCGCTGAGCGAGCTCCACCGCGTTACGCTGCAGCCGAGATCGAGGATCTGCCCAGTTTCGAGCTCCATGAGAGCGAGCGCCGCCTGCTGGTGATCAATCGAGGCCTTGCCGACCTGCGGTGCAGAGGCAGCCCGGTCCGGCGCTGGCTCTTCGACCTCATCATTCGTCTGCCGTGGCTACTGCAACCCGGCGGGGCGCCTGAAGACTGGCCAACGAAGTTCAAGCCAAGAATCACCGGAGGAGCGTATGAGTGTCACAAACGAGCCAGAACCGATTGGTCCCTACGATCCAGTGCATCATGCGCCGCGATGGCGGCGTGAGAATCAAGCGCCGCGAGCAACAGCAACGAACGACGTGCAGAGCCTACGTGAAAACAGGCCCGAGATCGCCGTGCGCTCGATTTCGCGCTCGGCTGCGCCCGGCCATGCGCCCCTGCGTCGGCGGCCGGATTCACAAGCGATGAGTGAAAGCCGGGGGCCGGCCCGCAAGATGAAGCCGCGCGGCACGTTGTTCAGCGCCGCGGGTCGTTTGATAGAGGCTATCGGCGTTTTGGCCATCCTCGCGTTGTCCGTCGCCATGTTGATGCCGGCGGTGCGGCAACCGAATCATGCGCAATTGTTCGCTGCGGCGTTGCAGCCCTTCATGACGGTGCTCTCACAACGGCGCCAGGGCGAGGATGCCCCGAGGTCGGCACTTGCCGAATTCCAGGGGCTGCCGGCGTCAGGCGGCGCCGTACAAACCGTTGGACGCGAGCGTCCGGAAAAGGACGCCGACAAGATCCTTCGCCAGTTTCTACAGTACCAGCCGACAAGCGCGCGCGAACGGGCCGAATAGCGGCTTGCCGCCGAACAACGGCAAGCAAAAATAGATGAAGGAAACGACGAGATGTGCAATCAGCGATTCGCTCTGACCTCGGCGCGGAGGTCTTACTTGAAAATTCGCTGGGTCATTATCAGCGGCATCGTGCTTGCGAGCAGCGCGAGCACGGCGCTTGGCGACAATCTGAGCGTAGTACACGACCTTGCCCGCCGAGTGGGGCCGATTATCGGCTCAGCGCTCGCCTGCCAGAATATCGCTCGGCCTCGCGTCCAGGTGATCGTCGACAAATTCGAGGCGGTGATCCGGGAAGCCGCGACCAACGATGCCGAGCGGGCCGAAGTCTCGCGGCTATTCGACCGTTCCGTGGCCGACGGCCGCGGCGCGGTGACGACGGGGCAACTCGATTGTCGAGCGGCGGACCGTCAACTCGACGACCTCGAGCAAGTCATCGCCCACGCATCGGTGCCGCCACCGCGGGCATCCAGCGGACCGTCGCTGGCCGACGCAATGGCTCCGTCGGCCGCCAACGCCGCGGTCGCTCCGACGCAGCCGCCGTCTGCCGCCAATGCGCACGGCGTCACCGATCGCGAAATCCGCTTCGGTATCGTCATTCCATATTCCGGCGCCGCCAAGGAAAACGGCCATAACGTCAAGCTTGGACTCGACGTCGCATTCGACCGGGTGAACGACGCCGGAGGAGTCAACGGACGGCTGCTCAAGCTGATTGCAGCCGACGACGGTTTCGAGCCGACGCGAACGCTCGACGCGATGAAGAGCCTCTGGGAACAGGGGCAGGTGTTCGGCTACATCGGTAACCACGGGACGCCAACAGCCGCGGTGGCCTTGCCGTTTGCGCTCGAACGGCGGGTGCTGTTCTTCGCACCGCTCACGGGCGCTAACGTGGTGCGGCATGATCCTCCGGATCGCTACGTCTTCAATTACCGGCCAAGCTATTCGGAAGAGACCGACGCAGCGGTGCGCTACCTGGTGAAGATCCGCAAGCTGCAGCCGAAGCAGATCGCGGTGTTCGCCGAGAATGATTCCTTCGGCGATGCCGGCTTCGCCGGTGTCGCGAAGGCGTTTCGCGCGCTTGGCTTCAGCGACAGTCCGTTATTGCGGCTCAATTACACCCGCAATACGCTGGACGTGGACGATGCCGTCAGTCAGCTCCGGCTGCAGAAGGTTTCGATCCGGGCGGTGGTCATGGTGGCGACGACGCGGCCGGCGGCGAAGTTCATCGAGAAGACCCGCGACCTGTTCCGGGGGATAATCTACACAAACATGTCGTCCGTGGGCGCCAGTTCGCTGGCCGACGAGCTGATGCTGCTCGGACCGCGCTTCACCGACGGCGTCATCGTGACCCAGACGGTGCCCTCGGTGTCCGGCTATTCGACCATCGTCATGGAGTACAAGACCGCGCTCGCGAAATATTTCCCGGGCGAGAATCCCGACTATATCTCGCTCGAGGGCTTCATTTCGGCAAACGTGCTGATCGACGCGCTGAGGCGCTGCGGCCCGCAAGTCGACACCGAACGGCTGGTCGACATGCTGGAGAATACAAGCAATCTCGATCTCGGTCTTGGCATACCGCTCGGCTTCAGCCGCGGCGAGCATCAGGCTTCGCACAAGATCTGGGGCACGGCGCTCGATGAAACAGGAAAATACAGGCCGATAGAACTTGAATGATCGCATCGCTGCACTTGTTCCGACCTTTGCGGCAGGTGCCGTGCAACGTTGTAGCGTAACCACGGCCGCCGTGTTGAGATCGATCGCCAGAGTGCCACGCGCTGTGCCGTCGATGTGCTCACGGCGTCGAGGTACGAGGACTATGGGGAGGCCGGCTTTGTCAGGGTCTCGAGATCACTTCCGGCGTGAAGGAGCAATCCGAGGTCGTTTCCCATGTATTTGATCATGAAGGCGCCATAGAGCACAAGAAGCGATGAAAATATGAGATTTTTTATGTTGAGCGAGAGCGCGAAGACATTCAGCTGAGGTGCCGCCCGCGATGCCAGCGCGAGCAGGAGATCGGCGAGCAGCATGAATATTACGATCGGAGCGACCAGCACCAACCCCAGGGTGATGACGTTGTCGAGCAGTGCGACGAAAAACTGGCCCGCAGTCGCGGTGAGAGGCGGAAAGACGCTGCCCACCGGCCACAGCCCATAGCTTTCGTACACAGTCCGCAACGTCAGCGGCAGACCGCCAAAGCCGAAATAGAGCGCTACCATGACAAGCCCCAACAGCGTTCCGGTGATGCCTTCCTCGCTAGTTGCCGACGGATCGAAAAGACTCGCCGCCGTACTGCCGCGCTGAATATCGAGCATGTTTCCGGCTGCCTCCGCGGCCCAGATCGGCACGCCGAGGACCAGTCCGATCATCAATCCGATGAGCATTTCCTTGAACAGCAGCGTAGCGGTCAAAATGGCAGTCAGGTGCGCGGCAGCAACCGCTCCGGCGACCATCGGCACCAGCGGCAGCGCGAGTACAACGACTACGGCGGCCTGTAGCATTCCGGTCAGGCCGATGCGAGTAAAGGCCGGCATGACGATGACCAGGCCTGACATGCGCGCCAGCGCGAGGCTGATCGCGACAATGTAGTTATCGAGCCAGTCGAATAATTGGTGGTTGGAAAAGATGGAGGGCAGGCTCACACCTTGGCTCCAGTCCTTTACCGGGTCGCGATCGGAAATTCGTCGAGCACTGCCGAAGCTTCGCGCGCGACTTGGCTGCCGAGCCACGCCCCAAAGAAGATCATGATGAGCAGCACCACCATCAGCTTCAACGCCTGCGGCAGCGACTGATCCTGGATTTGCGTCAACGCCTGGAGTAGTCCGACAAGAACGCCGACGATCACCGTCGTGATCAGGACGGGGGCAGACATCTGAAGCACAGTGACCAGCGCTTGCTGCACGTTGACGAGAACGACCTCATTGTTCACGGCCTCCTCCCGCAACTGCTCAGCTGTAGCTGAGAATGAGGCCGTGCATCAGGCGCGACCATCCACTAACAGCGACAAACAAAAAGATCTTGAGTGGCACCGATATCAGGGTCGGTGACACCATGATCATGCCCATCGCCATTAGGATATTCGAAACGACAAGATCTATCACGAGAAACGGCAGATAAAGCAAGAAGCCGATCTCGAAGGCTCGCGTCAACTCGGAGCTGACAAAGGCCGGGAGCAATATGACCATGTCGTCGTCCTTAAGGTCTGCGCGAGCCTCCTCCGGCCACACCCGCTCAGTTGCCGAGAGGAAAAACTGCCGCTCCTGAGGCTGTGCAAAGCGCATCAGCTGCGCCCTGACCGGCTGCTTGACGTCGTTTGCCATCGCTGTCACGCTTTCCACCGAGCTGAAGTCGACCGGGTGAGCGTTCAGCTTGGCATAGATGCTGCCCAGCAATGGCGACGTCACGTAGAGTGTCAAAATCAGGGCTATGCCGTATAATACGAGGTTGGGGGGCGTCTGCTGGACGCCTAGCGCGTTGCGGATCAGAAACATCACCACGGAGATCTTCAGGAATCCGGTCATGGTCGCTACGAACAACGGGATCAAACCCGTGACGGCCAGGACAATGAGGATACCAACGATGGGTACGTTGGTGTCAGCCATGGTGGAACAGTCTGGTGATCCGGACACCCAGATTGTCGCCAACCCGCACCAGGCTGCCGCGACCGATGCGGCGTCCGTTTGCCGAGATATCGACGCTCTCGTCAAGTAGCCGCGGCACTGGGATCAGCGCTCCTGCTGTCAACCGGCGGACTTCCGCGAGCGACAGCTCGACACGCCCCAGTTCGAACAGGAGCTTCACCGGGATATCGTCGAGCTCCGTATCTTTCAGATCGGCTTGCGAACTGTCGCCCCCGTTTGCCATGCTCCACTCCCAAATTGATCCCCGAATGCGTAGCGGCGGCGCAGCAAGCCGTGCGCCGGCCGCGCCGAGTTTTACCGGCGCCGCCAGATGCTCGGCGAGAACTGCAACGGCGGTTCGCTCCTCACGACAGCGGTGATCTGCGGTCACCACATCCCCCGGCAGCAGCGTCGCTACCTCGCCAACCGAGCATGTCGCAACAGCGACTCGGAACTGGACCTGGACCGGCAGCTCGATTTCGGTAACGACGCCTCCAGCGCAACGATCGAGAAATTGCGCGAGACGGGTCGCCTGACCAGGTGGGAGCCGCAACTCCACGGAGGACGACCCGAGGCCTTCGACTGCGATCATGAAAACGAGGGAAGCAGAGTCGTTCACCCGGTCACCAGGTTTCCCCACCGAGACGATGGTGAGCTGTGCGCCGAGGCCCACCTCAAGCGTCGAAAGCGAATCGGCAAGAGCAAGCTCAAGAACAAGCGCGAGGTGGCAAGGATCGAGATGATCGATGCCCTGATCCGGATCGTGCTCGCTGACCAGCGCCTTGATCAGGGAGTGGGGCACGATCAATCTGCCCGGTGCTCCATCAACCGTGATGTCGATCCGGCAACCGTTGCAGATATCATCAGGCTCCGGGGGCCATGACGCCATGATCGTCGCACTGCGTCCGGCAAGCAGACAGGCCAGCGCTGGGCGCGATCGATAGAAAGCATTGAGGGCTTTAGATTCTGCGAGCGAAATCGCCGGCAAGACGAGGCCAGATTCCGGTCTGGGCAGCGCTTCAGCCTGGCTCTCGGGGCGGCTCTCCATCAGGAGCTACCTCGGAGAGTGTCGAACGGCGTCGTGTTGAGCTGGGTTGTTAGGGCAGCTCTGCCGCCGGCGGCACCATGATCTTCAGCCTCGGCCTCGCCAAGGGCTGTATCGTGCCGCGTTTGCCGCGCGAGTTGTTCCTGGCCGAGCGAGTTGACCTTGCTCGTTGCGCGCTGCTGCAACTGAAAATCCGCAAGGCTTGCCGCACGGGCGCTCCGCCGGGGTTGGAGGCCGGCTTCGGCCTGAGCTTCCGCTGCGCGTCGCCGCGCCCCTTCGCGGTCAGCGCCATCGAGTTCAAGCTGGATACGCAGGATGGCCGCGGTCGATGCGGGATGGCCGGCCAACGCACCGATCAACGCACGTTCCCTCGTACGCATGTCGCGGATATGATCCTGTACGGCGCGCGCCGCATCCTCCGCTTGCCGCTCCGCGCGGCGCAGCAGTCCGGTTTGGACGGTCAGGGCCTCCAGCGCCCGTTGCTCGCGCCGGCGGCGGAGTGCGGCAAGGCGCTGCAACATCACGGTCACTGGACGATCTCCCGCATCTGCCGCCGCGTTTCCTCGATGGCAAATCGGGCGGCGCTGGCCTGCCGCAAAAAGCCGTTGATCCGATCGATCTTGCTGATGGCTTCGTCAGCGACCGGATCGGACCCGTGCTGGTACTCGCCGACGCGCACGAGCAGTTCCACTTCCGCGTGGCGGGCCAGAAGTTCGCGGATGCGCGCAGCATCCGACTGATGTGCGGGCGGCACGACCATGTCCATCAGCCGGCTGCGGCTGCGCAGCACGTCGATAGCGGGGAAATGGTTGCGCCGCGCCAGCTCGGCGGACAGGATGACATGGCCGTCGAGCAGCGCCTGCATCTCCTCGGCCACCGGATCGAGGCTGATTTCGCCTTCCACCAGCACCGCGTAGACGGCCGTGATGGAGCCGTACGCGGTCGGGCCGGCGCGTTCGACGAGCCGGGGCAGCGCGCCAAACAGCGAAGGCGGAAAGCCGCGCCGGGTCGGCGGCTCGCCGGCCGCCAGTCCGATCTCACGCTGGGCACGTGCAAAGCGGGTGATGCTATCCATGAGCAGCAGGACGTGTCCGCCGCGATCGCGGAAGAATTCCGCGATCGTGGTGGCAACATGGGCGGCCTTGACGCGCTCCATCGCGGGCCTGTCGGACGTCGCGGCGACGACGACCGTGCGTTCACGGGTCTCCGGTCCAAGCTGCCGCTCGACGAATTCTCTCACCTCGCGGCCGCGCTCTCCGACAAGACCGACCACGATGACATCCGCATCGGTGCTGCGAACGATATCGGCAAGCAGCGTCGATTTACCGACGCCGGGCTCGCCGAAAATGCCGATGCGCTGCCCGCAGGCGCAGGTCATGAGGCCGTCCAACGCACGGATTCCGAGCTGGATCGGAGCGTCGATGAGCCTGCGCTCGAACGGTGTGACCGCCTGCGCCATCACGGGATAGAGCCCCTCGATCATATGCGCTGGCAACGGCTCGCCGTCGAGCGGCTCGCCGAGCGCATTGACGACGCGCCCGAGCAATCCGGGGCCGACCGGCACGCGCAATTCGTCCCCGGTTGGAATCACCTCGCTGATGCTCGAAAGGCCGGTCAGGTCGCCGATAGGCGTGAGAACGGCGAGATCTTCGATGAGTCCCACGACTTCCGCCATCACAACCTGGCCCGTAACCGGATCGACCAGATGACAGATCTCGCCGAGGCGGGTCTGGCGCACGCTGGCATGGACCGTAACACCGAGCAGACGGCGCACGCGTCCATTGATGGGGCGCGGCTGGCTGTTCTGCAAAGCCTTCTGGAGACGCGGCACGATCGAATCGAGGCGGTCGTCAAGCTGGCTTGGCGACATGCTCATGGAGGGCTGCCCTTTTCGGCAGAGCCGGAGCCGAGTTCTGCCTCGAGTGTCCGCATCTGGACTTCGATGCTTGCATCCACGACGGCATCGTCGCTTACGAGAATGCAAGCTCCCTTATCTAGGGCGTGATCTGGCTCGACCGTTACAGTCGGCTGATCGTCCGGCGCGAGAACTGCGAGCGCCGATTTGACGCGTTCGGCGGCGGTGGGATGAACTGCTACCCTGATGTTTTTCTCGTGGCGAAATTCTGTCATGGCCTGCGTGACGGCGTGCACAACCAGTTCGGCGACGTCGATTTCTCCGACCACCCGGCGCACGATGTTGAGCACGAGTGTGCTGATCTCCACGTCGAGTCCGGAGAGATAGCGGTCGACCGCAAGCGTCGTCTCCTGCACAAGCTGGTTTGCTTCGCTCGCCCCTGCGGCCTGACCTTCTGCGAAACCCTTCTCGTAGGCAGCCTCATAGGCGCGGCGGGCGTTTGCCTCGGTCTTCGCGGCGGTTTCGCGCACCAGAGCCAGAAAGCGGTATCCCTCTCGCCAGGCATCGGCGTCGGCGGCGCGCAGGATCCGTGAGCCGGGTTGCGTCGGCAAGTCGTCTGGCGATAGCGGGTTTTGTGCGAGCATGTGGCTTACGCTGCCGCGCCGCGGATGATCGCCGCGCCGATGTCCCTGAAAGGACCGTTGGCGCTGTCGTCGAGAGCTGGACTTGCCGCACTCTTCAGCCGGACACGGCTGCCGACAGCCTCGGGTTGAGACGCGCACCACGCACCGAAACACCGCGTACCGTCTTGCGTGATCTGCACATCGATTTCGTCGGTGAGGTCAAGCTTCGCGGGAGGCCCCGACAGTTGACGGTTGGCGAGCGCAAATGCGTAAAGCGCCTCGCCCAACCGGGCGCGCAGTCGCCGCACCTCATCGGCGCGAACGGCGTTGGCGATGGCGTTTGCCCAGTAAGCCGCACCCGCACGGCGAATCAGGTCACCGGTCTTGCCCGGCGCCAGCAGCGCGACCTTCTGGTCGGCGAGATTCACCGCCTCCGCACTGACCGGTGCGGGCAGCGCGTAAAAATCGCTTATCATGTCTGACAGCCTGTTCTGAAGGCGGCCCGTGGCACGCAGACGTTCGCAAAGCTTGATGCCGATGCTGCCGTCGAAACACGCCGCAAGCCTGCTCACATCAATGTAGGCGGCCGGGCTCCTCATCAGCGTCGCCCAGTCCATCTCCGCAGATGTCCGGTTGGTGGGGCCGGTCATGGCGATTTCACCACGTTGGCGGCATTCAGCTGGTAGATGCGCGGTCTACGACGCTGCAGCACCACGATCAGCGCCAGCAAGAGCGTCATTGCAACCGCCGCCAGACTGTAAAGTGGCCAGCCGGCGACGTGGATCCCATCGCGGCGGCGGGCCAACGGGCCAGGCTCCGCCTCACCGTCGTCACGGGCGACCTGCGTCCGCTCTGCGACGGGGACGAGAATGACAGATACCTTGTCATAGGACAGCCCGGCGACACCGTTTGTGATCAGCATCTTGACCTGCGGAACGAGGTCATTGATGGGGACGCTCGCCCGATGGCGGATGAACACGGACGCCGACGAAGGGACGAGTTGCTGGCGCAGCGGATCGTTGTCCGGCAGCACCAGATGCACCCGGGCGGAGAGCACGCCGTCGATTTCCGACACAGTTTCGGAGAGCTCCTGGCTCAGGGCAAAAATCATCTGAGCCCGTTCCTGGACCGGCGAAGAGATCAGTCCATCCTTCTTGAAGACTTCGCCAAGCGTGGCGAACTCCTGCTTCGGCAGGCCATTGTCATTGAGGACTTCCACGGCTTCGGCGAAGCGGCTCTCGTCGACCGAGACCGAGACGCGGTCGCCCTTGCCCGGCGAGCGGTCGGCTGGGATGCCATGCTCACGCAACGTGGCCACGATCTGGTTGGCATGCTGCTGGTCGAGGTTTGTGTAGAGCTCCGACTTGCACGACGCGACCGCGGCGGCGCACATGATGACTGTTGCGAGCCGGACCGCGAGCCGGGTGCCACGCGCAGAGCCGAAGCCGGTGAAACCTGTGTTCAAGCATCGCTCCTCGGATTTCACCGCGAGATTGCCCGGCATCTGCTGCGCTCAGTCGGCCTTGAGCAAGGTGCCTACCGAACGGACGACTTGCGACACTCCGCTCCCCATCAAAGTTGCCTCGGTGGAAAAGTTCATCGAAGCCAGGCAGAATTCCATGATGCGGCGGAGGTCGGCAATCGCGACTTCCGGCGTTTCTGACTTAGAAGGTTCAACCTCCCCGGCGGCGGGAAGATCGGCGAGAGCAGAATTGTCCGGCGCCGGGTCACCCGGCAGCTCCGTGAGCCGCTCGCCTTCCGAGGATGCCAGCATGACGTTGCCGCCTTCAGTGGGCAGGCTTGGCGCGAGCTTCAGCTTTTCATAATATTGCGTTCTTTCGAAGAATCCCCGCAGGTTGCTGAAGATCTCGCTTGCCAGCGCTGCCGGATTGGCGAGTTCCGGCATTCCGGACATCGGGCTGTTCCGGAGGTTTGCCACGTAATCCGCCAACGGGAGCTCGGTCGGCTGAGCTGGCGGTTGAAAGTCAGCGCCCGTGGCGGCGGGGACGGCAGTTATGGTCACACTCATTTCAAC
>NZ_JBAURI010000535.1:0-6762 GCF_049581145.1 Bradyrhizobium sp. | reverse complement strand
GGCAACGCTGTCATCGTCAGTGCAAACAGGATCGCGCTCACAATCTTCTTCATGGTGCCAACCTCAGTTGTTCGGCTCGCCCCTTAAGCGGCGAACATCTCTTGGTCGACCGCGTTCCAGGATGAAGCGAATTTCATATCCATTGTCGGGAGCGATCTGCTGCTCAAGTTGGATTGGTTGGCCGGCGTGACGGCCAGTGGTCGTGCCGAGCCCGCCGCGCTCAGGACCCCGCTTCCGGGTGCTGCTTCTCATGGCCGGCGACGATCAGTTCAGATTGTTCGATCTGGGCCTTGAGACGATCGACTTCGGATTGGGTCTCGGGAAAGACATCGGTGCCGGCCATGTTGCCGGCCTGCAATTCCTCCAGCACGGCGCGGTTTTTCGCAATCTGCTCCCTGTGCCATTCGATCTCGCTGTCGTCGGACATGGCGGCTCCTGCGCGGTTGTCGTAGCCTGACGTTTCGAACCGTCGGCGCGTTTGATTGTTCCCGGCGCGTCCCGCCGCGGATGGTGCTCGGAGAGGGCGAGATTGATCGCCGCCGCCGCAGCCGCCCAGGGTCAGTGTGGCGCTGCAGATCCAAGACCGTATTTGTACGGTCGTCCAATTCCTCAATCCGCGCGCAATCGGCTGCAACGATCAGTGGGATGGGTAGCGATTACGATCATAAAAGCGAGGCGCGCGCGGCGATGCGAAAGGCGGCGTTCGCCACTGAAATGGACCGGCTGCAATGGCTGCGAGTTGCGCTGGCCTGGCAGGATCTGGGGCGCGGTGCGGAACCGGTCGCAACGGAGCCCCAGCCACGCGCGCGCTCCGCTGAATAAAATATCATTCGGCCCAGCTCCCTGCGGTCATCCAAGCGGCTTTGCCGTTCGTTTCATTCGGGCGGCGGCTCCCTTCTCCTCAGCCCAGCCGCCGTCTGCGGCCCCGGCACCCCCCGTGCGCCGGGGCCGTTCAGACGAAGGCCGTCACGGCGGCCTTGGCCGTCTCCGCTGATCGCAACCGCGTGTAGAGGAGGTTGTTCGGTCGGGGACCGGACCGACTGCGGCCGCGCGGTCGCTCTAAGCTTCAGCCCACTAGCGTGCAGAACTGTGGATGGAGGTCGTCATGCAGCGCAGAAGAAGAACCAGGCCGACCACCTCGTTCGAACAACGGCTGTCCGACGCGGCGAAAGCCCTGCGAGAGCGGGCCAAGCGGTTGCCGCCGGGTCCGGAACGCGAGAATCTCTTGCGCCAGGCCCGGCAGGCGGAGACCGCCGCGCATATCAATCAGTGGCTATCGTCACCGGGGCTGGCTTCGCCGAAGTGAATGACGGCGCGAGAGCTCTAGAGGGCCGGCTCGCAAAGCAGCGTCGCCTGTTCGAGCCGCCGCCGTTGCGGCTTCGTCAACGCGTGGCGCTCGAAGGCTGTCGGTCCGAAAACCGTCGTCGCCGTCCGGTTTCGGCCTTGCAAGGATCAGCCTCGGCGGAGCAGGCTTTGGCCGAATATTGTCGCGACGTCTTCAGGGGGCGGGGAGAGCTATGGACTGCACGCTGCCGGTCGACCGGAACAGGCCCGGGACGATCCCTAGATTCCCAAAATCCAGACGACGACAATGGTGCCGATCACCGCCAGTCCGCTGATGGTCCAGCCGGTGGCGTATAGCCCGCTTTCGTTTTGGGGTTGTTCGACCATGCTGTCATGCCAACGGATCATGAGAGCCTCCTGTCAGCTTCTCCTGAAGGTTAAGTCTGCGCCCCCCGGCCCAGGTTCAAATATAAGTTGCGTTCGTGGCGCTCGCTACCTCTCGCACGAGCTTCTTGCGTTGTGCGGCGCGAAGCGTTTTCCACCGGGGATGGGGGTTGCCTCGCTCCGGCTCGGCGGGTGAAAAAGGCTGGACCGCCGCGCTCGCATCTATCCACCGTTGACAATCGAAAGGCGCGTTTCATGAAGGATTTTGCCGGGAAGATCGCTGTCATTACCGGAGGCGGCACGGGCATGGGCCGCGAACTGGCCCGGCAGCTGGTGGCCAGTGGCTGCAATGTCGCGCTCTGCGATGTTTCGGCGGAGGCGATGGCGGAGACCAGGAGCCTCTGCGAAGCCGAGAAGCTGCCGCAGGGCCTGCGCGTCACCACCCATATCGCCGACGTTTCGATCGAGGATCAGTTGCAGCGGTTTCGCGACGAGCTCGCCGACCAGCAGTCGACCGACAAGATCCATTTGCTGTTCAACAACGCCGGCATCGGCGGCGGCGGCAGCCTGTTCACCAACAGCCGCGAGCAGTGGGAGCGCACCTTCAACATCTGCTGGGGCGGGGTCTATCTCGGCGTCCGCACCTTCCTGCCGCTATTGATGAAGGCCGACGAAGGCCACATCATCAACACCTCGAGCGTCAACGGCTTCTGGGCTTCGATCGGCATGGGCGTGTCGCACACCGCCTATAGCGCCGCGAAATTCGCGGTGAAGGGCTTCACCGAAGCCCTGATCAATGATCTCAGGCTCAACGCGCCGCACATCAAGTGCTCCGTGGTGATGCCCGGGCATATCGGTACCTCCATCGTCTCGAACACCCGCAAGGTGCTGATCGGCAGCGAACGGCTCAATCCCGAAGAGATCCTGCAGGCCCGCCAGCGCCTGACGGGGCTCGGCGTCGATGTCGCGGCCATGTCGGACGAGGATATCCAGGCCCTTGCGCTCGATCGCGCGCGCAGCTTCCGCGACGACGCGCCAACCACCGCGGCCGAGGCGGCCAAGATCATCCTCGACGGCGTCAAGGCCGGGCACTGGCGCATCCTGGTCGGCCAGGACGCCGAGAAGCTCGACGCCTTGGTCCGCCAGGCGCCGGAACGCGCGTACACCGAGGGGTTCTATCAGGACCTTGCCAAGGAGGTCGGCTGGCGGCTCGGGTGAGTGACGTCGTTACCGGCGCGATCGACCATCGTGAACCACGTTCGTTTCCCCGTCGTGTCAAAAGAGTCTGCCGACTGAAGCGCAGGGACGGCGATCATGCTCAAACAAAAAAGCCGGTGCGCGATGACCTCATCTTGAAGTCATCGCCCATCTAGCGGGAGCCGACCCGATAGGCGAGCCGGCTGTGGCCCGCGCAGTAGGGCAGCCCCTCCAGCGGGGTGTTGCCGCAGAAGCAGAAATCCGCCGCCCCCGGCGTGCTGATCGGCCAGCGGCATTTTTCCTTGCTGAGCTCGAACAGCGAGCAGGAATGTCCGTTGTGGATCTGCGGCTCGTCGGCCGCGGGCTCGGGCTCCACGAACGGCAGCGCGCGCAGGATCTGATGCCGCAGCCGCGTGGTGGCGCGCGGCCGCTGCCCGTTATTCGGCGGCTCCTTTCGCGCCGGGCCTCTGACGCCGCCTTTGTCGCGCGTCAGGTTGAGCCGGGAGATCTTGCCGATCACGGCATTGCGGCTGACGCCGATATGCGCTGCGATTTCACGACAGGACAGCCCTGCTTCAAATCCGCTCTTCAGGAGTTCTAATCGTTCGGTGGTCCATGTCGGCTGAATCGTCATGTTTTGGGTCCCAAGTTTGATCCCTTCCGGATCCTCTTGGCCTCGCGCTCGATCCTACCGCCTGCACCTGAACCTCCTTACGCCTTGCCGTTGTCGCGGATCGACAGCAGCCCGTCCTTGATGGCGAGCCGGATGCCTTCCTCGATCAGCGTCCTGGCGACGCCTGGAACACTGGTTCCGTGGGTGCCCTGTCTCACAAGTTTTTCGAGATAGGCGATGGTCGAAAGCGCCAAGGTTACGGGAATTCGGTCAGTCTCGGCTTTTTCCGTGGCCATGCCAAAACGCTAACTTTTAATGCCTGTACTGAAAAGTAACTTTTAGGACTCTATTAAGATTCCATTGGGTTGTACAGGAAATCTGGCATTCTTGGTTAAGATATTGATTTTACTTATAAATGATGCGAATCGCGAGCGCGCAAGGCGACGCCGGCCGGAAGGCCGGGGTGCAGCGGCTCGCCTTCGACCGCAAATGACGCGGTTTCAGGCGCTGTCCCGATTCGGGGCGCGGCTTCGCGCAACGCGCGCATAGTTCACGTGGAGGTAGCGTACCCCCGCGCGGGATTCGGCGCGGCGGCGCCGATGCAATCAGGCCAATTGTCGTCCGCAGATTGCGATGATCCTGACCTGCAATCTTTGGATCGGTTCAGAAGATCGCGGGGACGTACATGTCGGGTGGGATCTGCTCGCGGTGATAGGCGGGATCGTGGGCGCGGCCCGGCAAAACCACCGCCTGGTGGCTGATTTCGCCATAGGGAAGCTGGCTCAACAGGTGCGAAATGCAGTTGAGCCGCGCGCGCTTCTTGTCGATGGCCTCGACGACCCACCATGGCGCCTCCTTGATATGGGTCCGATGCAGCATCTCCTCCTTGGCCTTGGTGTACTGCTCCCACCGGCTGCGCGACTGCACATCCATCGGACTGAGCTTCCATTGCTTGAGCGGATCGTGGATGCGCATCAGGAAGCGGAATTGCTGTTCGTCGTCGGTGATCGAAAACCAGTATTTGATCAGGACGATGCCGGAGCGAACCAGCATGCGCTCGAATTCGGGTACCGAGTGAAAAAACTCCTCGACCTGGTCTTCGGTGCAAAATCCCATCACGCGTTCGACCCCGGCGCGGTTGTACCAGGACCGATCGAACAGCACGATCTCGCCGCCGGCCGGCAGATGCGAAACATAGCGCTGGAAGTACCATTGGGTGCGCTCGCGCTCGCTGGGTGCGGGTAGCGCCGCGACGCGGCAGACGCGCGGATTGAGGCGCTGGGTGATCCGCTTGATGACGCCGCCCTTGCCGGCGGAGTCGCGGCCCTCGAAGATGACAACGACCTTGAGGTTGTTGTGCTGGACCCAGTCCTGCAGCTTGACCAGTTCGCCCTGCAGGCGAAATAGCGCGCGGAAATAAAGCGTGCGGTCGATCGTCGGGTGACGCTCATGGGCGTATTTGATCGCCCGGAAGCGATCGAGCTGACCGTCCTCGAGCTCGAGCTCGAGTTCTTCGTCGAGACTATCCTGAAAGTCGGCGCCGATGAGCTCGCGCAAGGCCTGGTCGCTGGTCGCATCGGACGGGGGCATGTCGCATCCTCTGTTGGTCGCAAGCCGGGTCCCAAAATTCATCCGACGTTTGACGCTGGTGTGACAGACCATAACAGCCGGCCGCCGGCCGCGGCAGATGTCCGGGGCAAGCCCGGTCTTGCACATAAGAGCCCCCGAGGCGCGTCGCGACGCCGATTGCGGTGGCCCGCAGTCATCACGCCGTGAAACTACGGGAGGATTTTCGGCGTTTTCGTACCCGGTTACTCCCGGGCCAGGAAAAAGACTCCGCCTTTACACGGCGGCAACCAACGTTTTTAGCCTGCCAATCAGGAGCGCAAAGCTATCTTGGCAGCCCGACACGATCCGGGTTGAGGATGATATTCGTTCGCGCATTTGTGAGGGCTGTGGCACGGCGCTTCTCCGAGGCGTCGGCGATCATGCTGTTTGTCCTTGCGGTGTGCGGCCTGATTGCCGGCCTCGAAGCCTCCAGGATATTCACGCAACGCGCGGAGGCCCTGCAAGACGGCAAGACCGATCTGGCGAACCTGGCGATGTCGCTGACGCAGCACGCCGACCAGACCTTTCGCGGCGTGGACGCGGTGCTGGCCGGACTCGTCGCGCAACTGGAGACCACCGACCGGCAGGATGGCGACGGCGTCAAGCGGGTGACGCGCTGGTTCCACGAAGAGATCCAGCGGCTGCCGCAGCTCTTGGCCTATTCGGTCACCGATCAGCACGGGATCATCTTCATCAGCTCATGGGTCGACAAGCCGAATGTCGATATTTCAGACCGGGATTTCTTTCGGGTCCACGTCGACAACGACGATCGAGCCATCTTCATCGGTCGCCCCGTGTTCGGACGGATCCTGAACCGCTGGGTGATTCCGATTTCCCGGCGCTACAACAAGCCCGATGGAAGCTTTGGCGGGATCGTCTCCGCCCATGTCGAACTCTCATACTTTCAGAAATTCTACGATCAGATCCAGATCGGGACGACCGGAAGCGTCCTGCTCATCTCGGGCGAAGACAAATTGCTGGTGCGGCGGCCTTTCGTCGAAGCCAATATCGGCAGGGACATGTCGCAGAGCAAGATCGTCAAGGCGCTCAAACACGCGTCTGCCGATACCATCGAGCTCAAGGCCATGATCGACGGGATCGTGCGGATCAACTCCTACCGCCGCAGCGAGGTCTACCCGCTGGTGGTCGCGGTCGCCGAATCCACCGATGAGATCCTGGGGCCGTGGCGCCGCCGCGCCCTTCATGAGATTGCAGAGACCTCGATCATCCTGGTCACCATCATCCTGGCGGGACTCCTGATCCGGCAGATGACGCGACGGCTTGCGGCCAATGCGGTCAAGCTTGCGCAGGCCAACCAGCGCTTCGATGCCGCGATCAACAACATGGCGCAGGGCCTCTGCCTGTACGACGGGGACCGGAGAATTGTGATTTCCAATCGCAGATACGCGGAAATCTACCATCTGGAGCCTGATCAGGTGACGCCCGGAACGAGCTTGCGGCAGGTTTTCCAGCATCGTCGCCTGCGGGGCACGAATTTCGCGCTGCCGGAAGATGAGAACATCGGCGATCAGCCGAGCCGGCGCGTTCAGGAATTGGCGAACGGGCGTATCGTTTCCATCGTCCGGCAACCGATGTCCGGGGGTGGTTGGCTTTCGACCCACGAAGATATCACCGAGCGACGGCAAAACGAGCAGCAGATCGCCTATCTCGCCGAG
>NZ_JBAURI010000534.1:0-1853 GCF_049581145.1 Bradyrhizobium sp. | reverse complement strand
GCCTGCTGCTCCGCCGTCACCTTGCCGGGCAGGAAGATCGCGCGCAGCATCAGATATTGCAGGTCGAGCCCCTCCTCCTTGCAGGTCGGGATGTCGTGCCACGACTGGGTCTCGGTCACCTTGGCGGTGTAGGAAATCCGCTCCTTGTCGAACACGCAGAGCGCGCGGACCTGGCCCGCCCGCCACACTTCGAGGTTTTCGGCAGGGTTATTGACGTTGGATTCGGAGTGGCCGCCGACCAGCTGGGTCGCGGCCTCGCCGCCGGACTTGTAGGGCAGATAGGAGAATTTCGCGCCGGTCTTCTGCTCGATGAAGACGGTGAGCACGTTGTCTTCGCGCCTGGAGCCGGTGCCGCCCATCTTGAAGGGCGGGCTTGCAGTCTTCGCGGCCTCGATGAACTCCTTCACCGACTTCGGCCCGGCGGCGTTGTCCCACAGCACGAACTGGTCCAGCGCGATCACCGACACCGGCGTCAATTCATGCCAGTCGAACGGGATCTTGGCCGCCAGCGGCAGCATGTAGATCAGCGAATAGGCGATCAGGATCCTGTTCGGATCGCCCTCGCTCGCCTTCATGTACATCAGCGCCTCGGCGCCGGACGCTCCGCCCTTCAGCGACACCACCATCGGCTGTTTCATCAGATTGTTCTTCTGGATCGCGGCCTGCATCATCCGCGCCATCTGGTCGGAGGCGCCGCCGGCGCCCGCCGCGACCACGATCTCGACCGGCTTGCTCGGCTCCCAGCCCGCGACGGCGGGCGCACTGAGGAGCATGGCCGCCAACGCGGCTGCGGCCTTGGTTAGGTGTCGCACGTGTTTCGTTCCCCCCGATCATTCTTGCGCCGCGGCACGGGCCGGATGCTTATCGGGCAATATCGTGCGGGCCCAATATGGCGGTTTCAAGCAAGCTGTCGCCACGCCGCCAGCGGTTTTGGGCGCTGGATTGCGGCGCGGTGAAAGCTGCTTGCCCGTGAAGTCGACACCCGCTTGTTCACGGACGCGTCCCTGTTTCATCGGGGCAGAAGGGCGAGCAGTTCGACGGTGTTGATGGTACGTTGCGGCAGCATTTTCCAGCCCGTACGAATTATTCTCGGCGCGAAAACTGGAGATGCGAGCAATCCCAAGCGCAACAGACCAAGCGTAGCGCCGGTCATCGCAAAAGCGGAATAGTCGCCGGACTTCGCCGACCGATGTTATTGAGTTCGTTCAACGAAAGACTGTTGACCCCGGCCTCCCGCAGCCGATGTCATCGGGGCGATCGCCGCCGCACCGCGCCGGCCGACGAGTTAACGAAAATTGACGCCGACAAAGTTCCGTCCACATCGCCGCCGCTTTTGTATGGCAAATTTAAGTAAGCCAGATATTAGCAAAACAAGCCAGACACAAGCAGGAGTTGAACCGTGCGTGGCATAGTATTGGTGAGCGTGCTTGCAGCGACATTGGGGATGGCGGCGCCGGTTGCTTTCTCGCAGACCGCCCGAACGGGGCCCGCAGCGACGGCAAATACTCTCGGCGAGGGAGGCAAGGTCCAGGAATCGAATGAGTGGACTGTCGGCCTCGCTGGCGGGCTGCTCGAAGGCACCAACATCCGTTTCGCAGCCGAAATGGCCAAGGTGCTGGACGATAGACCCAAGCTGCGCGTGCTGCCGATCGTCACTTACGGAGCGCTCGGCAATGTCGAGGACCTGCTCTACCTCAAGGGCGTCGATGTCACGATCACCTCGGCCGACGTACTCGAGGAATATCTTCGCAACGGAACGCTCGCCCATATCAAAGACCGGATACGCTTTATCTGTAAGTTCTACATCAATGAGGTTCACATCTACGTTCGCCCCGAGATCAAGACACTGGAGG
>NZ_JBAURI010000533.1:0-15933 GCF_049581145.1 Bradyrhizobium sp. | reverse complement strand
TCATCAAATCCGCCGACGGATACCATCTCGCCGGATGAAGCAGCGCTTCCCACTTCCGCTTCCCAAACACCCTACAGGCCGCGGGAAGCGGAAGCCGGAAGTCCATCAAAGTTCTTGCTCAGCGGTCTATCAAAAAACGCGGCGACGCTCACCTTTCACCCTCAGACCGGCAAGCAGGTGGTCATGCCCCTGAAGGTCGGCACCGTTGTTCCGGTCTCGCATGAGAACCCGCTTTCCGACGCGTTCGGGACTGAATTGACGGTGCTCAACCACATGATGCAGACAACCTTGGGGCGATAATATCCGCGATGAGGTCGAAGCCCGATCTCAATTGCCGCGGCTTCGATAGTAGTGCGACTTCGACCGCATCGGAATGGAGCGAAGCAGTGCCGAGCCAAGAGCTTATCGACGGGGTACGAAGCCGCCTTCCCGATGATTTTTCCAGGCGGCAGCTGGATGGCGCGCTGGCGGTGCTTACTCAGGAGAATAATCCGGCGCGGGCGAACCAGTCCGCGAGTTCGTTCCGCGAACTGATCGCGCACGTGCTCGAGACCGTGGCGCCGGACGCGGACGTGATGCGGTGCACGTGGTTCAAGCAGGACAAGAACGTCGAAGGACCGACGCGACGGCAGCGTGCGCTGTACGCCTGCCGCGGTGGGCTGACCGACGAGTTCCTGAAGGACAGGGTCGGCATCAAACCTGAAACGCTGCATGCTGGCCTGGGTCCCGCCTTTCAGGAGTTGAACAAGCGGACCCATGTCCGCCCGGACACCGAATTTAAGACGGAAGAGGAGATCGAAGAGTTCGCGGAGACCGCATTGGCCGCGCTGGAGGATCTGTTCGAGACCATCGACGAGATGAAGGGTCGCGTCGCGACGGCCCTTTCGCGAGCCTTGAGCGGCGCCGCCACCGCTGCGTTCATCAACCAGACGATCGCCGAACTCGATGAGATCTCCGGACGGTATGAGACAGGCATCGTCCTAATTGACGATCCGGAGATCCTGAGCCTGGATGCCGACCGGATCCTGTGCCGCTTCACCGGGACCGTCGGCGTCACGCTGATGGCGGGCGGCAGGCACGACGCGGTTGAATTCCGCAACAGCTTTCCTTTCGACTGTGAAACCTCGGCGCCGGCGACGACGCCGGAGGCCTTCGATGCCGCCGATACGACGGTCGAGGTCGACGTCTCTTCCTGGAGAGAGTGACCCCCGGATGCGGCGCAGCCGTCTCCGGGACATCTAGGCGTCGAGGAACGTCTTACCTGGGTCCGACGCCGACCGGCCGAACGCCCAATTCTGATCACCGACATCCCGGGCCCGCACGGACGTCTCCGCCAGCGCTTTGCGCAAGCCTCTCCCGAACTCCATCACTTGCGGCGGCACGTTCGACGTACGGGACGACGGGCTTCAGTTGCGGTTAAGGCCGTACTCACCGCGCGTCAGCAGGATTCGCTTCCAGAAGGCCTCTCGCTCAAGGACGGTCTCATCAGGAGTCGGGCTCGCGCGATATTCAAGTAAGGCAAACCGGAAATTGTTTCGGCAATATTCGAGCGTAGGGTCGCGAACCAGAGCGGTGAGTTCGACGTTGCCGCCGTGACCCGTGGAAGCGTAGCTGCACCAGCGGGCCCATACCCCTTCCGATCCATAAGCTGAGCCCACATACCGCTTTCCGGTACTGGTATCGGAGATCAGATAGATGCCTTTGACGCTACTTAGAGCTGCTTTCCAATCGGGGCGGCCTGTCCGGACAAGCGTCTCAAGCTCCTCGAACGAAAGGTCGATATTCTCAAAGCCCGGAAAGCTGCGGCCAGTATAGGGCTCCCGAAGAAGTTCCAGGACCTCGAAGCTGGAGTAATGGTTTTCGAAATTCACTCGCGTCGCGCGCTCCCGGTACGAAGAACGGAGTTTAAGGCGACCGATGAAGCCGCCGCCTTCCTCGCTCAGCGTCACCACATACCGGTCTGACAATCGTTCCAACACGCAGAACACGCCACCGAAGAGCCAAGCGTCCGGTTCGTGATAAAACTGGATGAGTGAAAAGATCTTCTGACGATTGAACTCGTCGCGCGTTGGGCGGTACTCCTGCCAACCCTGCCATTCTCCCCTGTCGCGGGCCCACACCTCTAATGGCTGGCTGTGTCCGTTCCAGCGCGCAAAATGGAGCTTGTAGTCCGATGGACCGGATATCGACCAAATGTCCGAAAGCCGAAGGGAGGAAGGCGGCGGCTCAGAGGCGCTCATTTTCGCCCTCTAGCACACTTGTGGCCTAGTCGGCCAATTTGCCGTCGTCTTCCCGGGGTCCAGGCCACGGCCGCTGGGCCCGTCGATGTAGGCGAAGATTTAACCACGATGGACCGAGCGATAGCGTCGGACGACTCGTTCGCTGGATCTCGCTCGGTCCGATGGCGGTGTTTTGACTATATCAGGCGGCAAAACGTGACGCACTTATGTGTGTTTTGACACTCTTATGAGGTGCATCACATTGTCGCGTCGTCCGCTACGGATCGAGCTCGGTGTCCCAATAGAGATAGTCGAGCCAGCTGTCGTGCAGATAGTTCGGCGGAAACAGCCGGCCGTTGCGGTGCAACTGGTGGACGGTCGGGGCGAACGGCGCCTGTCGCGGAAACATCTTGGCCTGCTGCGGCGTCAGGTTGCCCTTGCGCAGGTTGCAGGGCGAGCAGGCGGCGACGACGTTTTCCCAGGTGGTCTGGCCGCCTTTGCTGCGCGGGATGATGTGATCGAAGGTGAGATCATCGTTCGCCGAACAATACTGGCAGACGAAGCGGTCGCGCAGGAACACGTTGAATCGGGTGAAGGCCGGATGCGTCGTTGGCTTCACGAAGGACTTCAGCGACACCACGCTGGGCAGCTGGATTTCGAACGAGGGACTGCGCACCGCCCGGTCGTAATGCTCGACGATATTGACGCGGTCGAGGAAGACAGCCTTGATCGCGTCCTGCCACGACCAAAGCGACAGCGGGTAGTAACTCAGCGGCCGGAAATCCGCATTCAGCACCAGGACCGGCCAACCGCCTTGCGAGACATGTGCGTTCAAATAACGCTCCTGACTCCCATATCGGCTGCGAAGCAGCTCACCTTGACATACTACATGCAGCGTGACGGGATTGTGAAGAGCTTAGAACACCTTATCCCGCAAGCACGGCCTGCGCCGGACGCGCCTCTGGACCGTGCCCTGAGGGCAATGAATCAGGGAGTAGCACAGATGTCGCGGGGGCTTTGGCTGATAATCGCCGCATTTGCAGGGCTGGCATGGACCGGCGCGGCGGCTGCCCAGGACTATCCGGCGCGTCCGATCAGCATGATCGTGCCATTCCCCGCCGGTGGCGCGACCGACACCGTGGCGCGGTTCCTTGGTGAACGGATGCGGGCAATTTTGGGGCAGCCCGTCATCATCGAGAACGTCGCAGGCGCAGCCGGCAGCCTCGGCGTCGGCCGGGCCGTTCGCTCGGCCGCCGACGGCTATACGCTCAGCATCGGCACCTCGACCACGCATATGCTGACCGGCGGCCTTTACAAGCTGCCCTTCGATCTCCTGAAAGATCTGGAGCCGATCATCGAAATCGGCAGCGAGCCGCTTTTGATCGTGGGCAAGAAGGATCTGCCGGCCGACGATCTGAAGGGGCTGATCGCGTGGCTCAAGGCCAATCCCGACAAGGCGTCGGTCGGTATCGCCGGCGTCGGCGCCACCGGTCACCTCGCCGGCATTTCCTTTCAAAGGGAAACCGGCACCAGCTTCCAGTTCGTGCCCTATCGGGGCAATGCGCTGGCCATGCAGGACCTGCTGGCCGGACAGATCGATTTCATGATCGAGCCGGCCTCGAACTTCAGGGCACTGCTCGCGTCAGGCAGCGTCAAGGCGTTTGCCATCACCGGCAGGACACGGCTGCCGTCCTTGCCGACCATTCCGACCGCCGATGAGGCGGGGTTGCCCGGATTCTTTGCCACGCTCTGGTACGGGCTCTGGGTGCCAAAGGGCGCGTCGAAGGATGTCATCGCCAAGCTCAATGCCGGAATGTCGCAGATTCTCGCCGATCCGCAGGTGAAGCAACGATTCGACGCTTTCGGCATTCAGATCACGCCGCTCGACCAGCAATCTCCGGAAGCCTTGCGCGCGCTCCAGAAGGCCGACGCCGAACGCTGGTGGCCCATCATCAAGGCGTCAAATATCAAGCTAGAATGACCGGACCTCTTGCGAAAGGATCGCCATGAAGATCCATGCGATTCAGACCGGCCTGGTCCGCATCAAGACGGCGCAGGTCGAAGGGCGAGGGCACGGGCTGTCGCGGCGGCTGTCGATCTTCACCGACACGCATGGACCGACTGGCTGCCAACCTACGCATGGGCCATCGAGAGCCGCGAAGGCGTCATCGTCGTCGATACCGGGCAGGGCACGCATCTGCTGCAGTCCGGCAAATCGCTGCACCCCTATGTCCGCTGGGAAGTCGCCTTCCGCATCGAGCCCGAACAGGAGGTCGGCCCGCAGCTTCGTGCACTGGGCATCGGATCGCGGGACGTCAAGCGGGTCGTGCTGACGCATTTGCATATGGATCATGACGGCGGCCTGGCGCATTTCCCCGATACCGAGATCCTGGTCGCGCCGGGCGAACTTCGGTTGGCGAGCGGTCTCGCCGGACGTCTGCGCGGCTACCTTCCGCAGCGCTGGCCGTCCTGGTTCGATCCAAGACCGCTTCAGCTGGCGCGTGAATCGTTCGGTCCGTTCGCGGCGAGCCGGCGCCTGACGGCCGCCGGAGACGTCGTCGCCGTCGGCACGCCCGGACACACCGCCGATCATGTTTCGGTCGTGGTGCGCGATGGCGACACCAGCTATTTTCTGGCCGGCGACACCTCCTATACCGAGGCGCTGATGCAGGCCGGCCGGGTCGACGGCGTCAGCCCGGACGAGGCGATGTCCAGCGCGACGCTGGAGGCAATCAGGCGCTTCACGCAATCGCGACCGACGGTGTATCTGCCGACCCACGATCCCGCGACGGCGGCGCGTTTGGCGGGCCGAACAGTAAGCCGCGCGGCTGCCTAGATCTTCACGAGCTTCTGCAGGCAGCGGCTGGCGCGAACCTCTGACGGCATCGGTATTTCCGGAAAGCTCGTCTTCCAGTTGGTGACGCCGACTTCGCCGATATAGATGTCGCCTCTGGAATCCTGCGCGACGCCGTGCGGGGCAAGGAATTTACCGGTCTCGAGGCCGGGGCCATGCTCGCCGCCGAGCCGCGCGATGCGGCGGCCCTTGGCATCGACGATGCTCAGGCGCGGGCCGAGATTGGGCACATTGAGGTTGACAGGCATGCCCGGACCGAGCTCGCCAACGATGAAGCTCGGATGCCTGCCACCGCAGCAATGCAGCGCGCAGGGACGGTGCAGATTATTCCACTGCGCCTCGTATCTGCCATTGCCGTCGAACACCTGCACGCGATGGTTTTCGCGATCGGCGACATAGACCCATCCGTCCGGGTCGGTTGCGATGTTGTGCACGATGTTGAACTGGCCGGGATCGGAGCCGGGCTCGCCCCAGGTCTTGATCAATTTTCCGTCAGGCGTGTATTTATGCACGCAGGCATTGCCGTAGCCGTCGGAGACGTAGATGTCGCCATTGGGCGACAGGGCGGTATGGGTGCAGCGATGGAACGGCTCACCGCTCATGTACGGCGCCGGCTTGTTCGGAATGCCAATCGTGAGCAGCACCTCGCCTTTGGTCGAGCATTTGCGCACGGTATGGTCGCCGTCGTCGGTGCAATAGAGATTGTCATCGGCATCGATGTGCAGCCCGTGCGGCCGGCCGAACAAGCCTTCGCCCCAGCTCGTGATGAAATTGCCGTCGCGATCGAGCACGACCATCGGATGGTCGCCGCGGTTGAAGACATAGAGACGGTCCTTGCCGTCGACCGCCACCGACGCGACGTCGGTGAGATTCCACCCGTCGGGCAGCTTGGCGAAATTCTGCACCACGCGGTAGCGATACTCGCCCGAGCCGAGAATGGCAGACATGTGTGTCCTCCCCCTCCTGGGTCATTGCCTTTGCGCCGCCAGGCGCGGGCCCGGACTTCATGATCGCCTTCCGTGGTTCTGGATTCCGGGTTCAGCCCCGCGGGTTGCCCGGAACGACGGGGGCGTTCGCCTACGCCACAGCCGCATCAGGCTGCGCCGCGGGCAGGCCGGACGGCAACAGCCCTTCCTCGACCGCCTTGATCTGCAGCGCCAGATATTTCGAATTGATCCGGCATTGCGCGAGACTGCCGGCGATGAACCACAAGCCCGGCTGGGCGGTCCGCGTATACATGTTGCGCAACTCCTGGCCGTCGCCAAAACCCCAGATCGGGCCGACCCGCGTGGCGACGGCGTCGCCGAACAGCTTTTGCACCAGATATTCCTGCGGCTTGTAGCCGGTCGCCAGCACGATCAGATCGGCTGGGATGGTTTCGCCGCTCTTCATCCGGACGCCTTCGGCCCTGAAGCTTTCGACGTCGGAGAACTGCCTGAGCTTGACCGCGCCGCTGACGATCAGCTCCGAGCAGCCGACATTGAAATAATAGCCGCCGCCGCGGGTGAGATATTTGAACTGCCAGCCGGTGGCGTCCTCGCCGAAATCGAGCTTGAAGCCGACGCGTTCCAGCCCATCGAGCAACGGCTTGTCGATCTCCCGGGATTGCTGGGTCAGCAGCACGTGGCTGCGCCTGGCCAGCACCAGCGGCATCGAGGTCGCGATCAGGTCGTTGTCCTCCAGCGTGCCGTCATTATAGGCGGCATAGGCCAGTTGCGCCGAAGGTTCGATATTGGTGACCAGCGTCGAGGCGCGCTGCACCAGCGTGACTTCGGCGCCGCTGGAATGAAGGTCCTGCGCGATGTCGTGGCCTGAATTGCCGGTGCCGATCACAAGCGCCTTTTTGCCCTTCCAGCTCTCGCCGTCGTCATATTGGCTGGAATGCATGATCCTGCCGGCAAAATTCTTCAGGCTCGCAATGTCCGGCAGATTGGCGATGCCGCTGACGCCGGTCGCCATCACGATCTGGCGCGGCTGCAGCTCGCGCTTCGAGCCGTCGGCGCGGCGCAGCACCACCGACCAGCGCCCTTTCGCCGCGTCGTATGCGCCGCTTTCGAATTCGGTCGCGGTCCAGACATTGAGCTCCATGGCATCGGCATAGGCCTCGAACCAGTTGGCGAGCTTGTCCTTGGGGATATAGGTCGGCCAGTTCGGCGGGAACGGCATGTAGGGCAGGTGGTTGACCTGCACCTGATTGTGCAGCGTCAGCGCGTGATAGCGCTTGCGCCAATTGTCGCCGATGCGCGCTTCGCGATCGACGATCAGCGTGTCGATCTTCAATTGCTTGAGCCGCGCTGCGACCGCGAGCCCCGCCTGGCCGCCGCCGACCACGAGCACCACCGGATCGCGATCGGCATAGTCGGCCGCAGCCTTGCGCAGATCGAGCCAGTTCGGCCCGCGAAAATCGCGCGAATAGGCCTGCCCGCGCGGTCGCGTGGCGCCGAGTTGCTCCTCGAATCCTTTCAACTCATCGAGCGCGGTCAGCAGCGTCCAGGCTTTCAGCCGGGCATTGTCGTCGGCATCCGGGATCAGCCGCAGGATTCCGATGCCCCGTCCGAGCGCCGTTTCAAACCTGAAGATCGCCTCGATGGAATTGGTGCCGGCGCGCGTCACCCGGCGCGGCGCCGCACGTTCGGAATCGATCGCAAGACCGATCGGGCGGTTGATGCAAGCCTGCAGCCCTTGCAAGATCGCCGCTCTGCCGTTGATGGTCTGGATGTTCCAGCTCAGCGCCAGCACGTCGCGCCAATAGCTTTCCGGGTGAAACAGGGACTTCAGCGCGGCCTCGCCGGCAGCGATGGCAGCCTCGAATTGCGCCAGCCAGTCGTCCACGGCGATCGCAACATCGTCGGTCTTGTCGAGCATCGGCGTTTCTCTTTTTTGGCCGCGCATGCGGCTTGTCGTTGGCCGCGCGAGCGGCTTGTATTGACCGAGCCGGCGGCTTGCCGGCCGGCGAACTCTCCCGACGAAAGAGGTTATACCCTTTGGCATCGTGCAGAAAGCGGCTTGCCCGCTTGACGCTACATTTTTGATTCCGGTTTTTTTCCGATTGCGATCACGCCCTCGCGCTGCTTGATCACGCGGTAGTAGCTCCACCACAAATGCGCGGCGGCGCCGCGCATCGGCCGCCACGGCTCGGCCAGCGGCGCCATCTGTTTCGCGCTCGGCCGCATCGTCAGACCCAATCCGATTTTGATTGCCTCCTGCACGGCGAGATCGCCTGCCGGCCAGGCGTCGCCATGGCCGAGGCAGAACAACAGATAGATGTCGGCGGTCCAGGGGCCGATGCCATGCAGCGACGTCAGCGTCTTGTGCGCGGCGTCGGCGTCCTCATTGGCAAGCACATCCAGATTGAGCCGTTCGGTGGCGAGCTCGCGCGCGATCATCTTGAGAGTCTTGATCTTGGCCGCCGACAATCCCAGGCGGCCGAGCCGATCGGCGCGGGCGCGGTGGAACACTGCGGGATCGAACGGATCGAAGGCCGCACTCAGCCGCGCCCAGATCGCCGCCGCGCTGGCGGTCGAGAGCTGCTGGCCGCACACGATATGGGCAAGTCCGGCGAAGCCCGGCTCGCGCCGGCGCAATGCTGGCATGCCAGTGCGGGCCAAGATCGGCTGCAGCCGCGGGTCCTGCTCTACCAGCGTGTGGACGGCGTCTTCCAGGTCGGCCTGGCTGTTGAGGTGGATGGTCATTGCAATCTAAAACCATCATGGCCTGCGAAAGAGATCAATGCCGCCCGTTTTCCGTTTTGCCCCGAGTCCGAATGGCTACCTTCACCTCGGCCACGCCTATTCCGCGCTGCTGAATTCCGATCTCGCGCGGCAGTCCGGCGGACGGTTATTGCTGCGCATCGAGGACATCGATTCGACACGTTGCCGGGTCGAATTCGAGCAGGCGATCTTCGACGACCTCGCCTGGCTCGGCATTGCCTGGGAACAACCGGTGCGGCGGCAGTCCGAGCATCTCACCGATTATCGCGCCGCGCTGGCCAGGCTTGCAGCGGAGGGGCTGCTCTACCCGAGCTTCGAGAGCCGTGCCGAAATCGCGAGATTGGTGGCGGAGCGGGAGGCCTGCGGGCCATGGCCGCGCGACCCCGATGGCGCGCCGCTCTATCCCGGCGCAGCCAGGCGGCTTTCGCCCGACCAACAGGCACGGCTGCTCGACCAGGACGCGCCTTCGGCGTTGCGGCTCGATATGGCGACGGCTTGCGTGCGAGCGGGCCATCTCGCCTGGACCGAGCAGGGCGAGGGCGGCGATGGTGAGACCGGCCGGGTCGAAGCCCGGCCGCTGGAATGGGGCGATGTCATTCTGGCGCGCAAGGAGACGCCGACCAGCTATCACCTTTCGGTCGTCGTCGACGACGCCCTGCAGGGGGTGAGCGAAGTGGTGCGCGGCCAGGACCTGTTCCAGGCGACCGCGGTGCACCGGCTGCTGCAGGAACTGCTCGGCTTGCCCGAGCCGATTTACCGGCACCATCGCCTGATTCGCGACCCGGCTGGTCACAAGCTTGCGAAATCCAGCCAATCGACTGGGCTGCGCGAATTGCGCGCGGCGGGCCTGCGACCTACCGATATCCGCCAACTGGTTGGCCTTTCGTAAAAAATCCCGGTGTTTTGTCCAAATCGTATCCGTGACTTCGTGCGCCCTGCCGTGCGATGCTGACTCTGGCCGAGGTGAAGGGAGTCATGGCGGCAAAATCGCGCTTGCACAGCACGAAGCGCCCGCCGAGGAAACGGTCGGCGAAACTGCGCTCGCCTGCGGGCAGGATACCTGCAGGCAAGACGCGCAAGCGTGCCGCCGTGCCCGCGCCGGGTGTGGTCGAGGCGGCGCTTGCCGCTTTCGCTCACGAGGTCCGCACGCCGCTCACCGGCATTCTCGCGATCAGCGACCTCCTGGCGACATCCGACCTCGGTGAACGCGAGCGACGCTGGGTCGATACCATCAAGGCGGGGGCCGAGCATCTGGCTAGTCTTGCGACCTTGTTCGTCGACGCCGCCAAGAACTCCAGCGCCAACGCCGCCGGCAGGAACGGCAGCGCAGCGATCGAAGTGCGGGAGGATGTGTTCGATCTGCGCGCGCTGGCGCGCATGGCCGGGGACTCGCTGGCCGGCCGCGCCGCGGCGAAGGGCCTCCAATCGGAGATCATCATTTCCGACGCATTGCCGTCGCTCGTGGTCGGCGATCCCGTCCGGTTGCGGGCCGCGTTGGAGAACCTGATCGACAATGCGGTGAAATTCACCGACCGCGGCGGCGTCGCGCTCCGGGTCGCGCCGGTGAGCGACGCCAAGGAGGAGAAAGCCAAGGGAAGCGTCAAGGCCAGTGGGAAGGGACATCTCAAGGCGACGACCCCGAGTGCCAAGGGCAAGGTCGGCGTGGCGTTTTCGGTCTCCGACAGCGGCATTGGTTTGACGTTGCCGGAGATCAGGCGCCTGTTCCGGCCATTCTCACAGGCCAATGTCTCGATCGCCTCGCGTTTCGGCGGCGCCGGGCTCGGATTGTCCTCGGTCAAGCAGCTTGCCCGCGCGATGGGCGGCGACATTGTGGCAGCCTCGCGCCGCGGCGGCGGCACCACGTTTACGTTGACCGTGACCCTGGCGAGCGCGGGATCGGGGAAGACCATGGGGACCGGGGCCCCCGCCGACCTGCCATCCGCGCCCGCGCCGGCGCTGCGCATCCTCGGCGTGGAGGATAATCCGTTCGGCCGCGTCGTCCTCAATACCATCCTGACTGAACTCGGCCACCAGGCGGAGTTCATCGGTCGCGGCGAGGTCGCAACCGATCGGATTGCTCAGGGCGGTTTCGACGCCGTGCTGATGGACATGGTGCTGCCCGGCATCAACGGCATCGAGGCGATCAGGCGGATTCGCGAACTCGCCCCGCCGCTCGGCCGCATCGCGATCATCGGGGTATCGGGTCGCGATGACGACGAGGCGGCGTCGCGCGAGGCCGGCGCCGACGCGTTTCTGCTCAAGCCTGTGTCTCCGCGGGCTTTGGCGACTGCGCTGCTTGAAGCGACACGCCGCGCGGCAGCCGCGACTTGATGATGGCGGCGTTCAATTCGCCGCCAAAAACGAAGATCGCGGCGATGAAATACAGGAACACCAGCGCGATGATGACCGACGCGAGCCCGGCATACATCGTGACATAGCGGTTGGCGAACCGCGCGAGATACTGTCCGAACACGATGCCCGAGACCAGCGATGCCACGAAGGTGAAGACGATGCCGGGCAAAATCTGCAGGAACGTCCGCCGTCCCGCCGGAAGCCAGGCATGCAGGACGAAGAGCGCGACGATCAGGGCCGCGATGGTGATGCTGTAGCGGGAAATGTGCAGAAATCGCTCGTTGGTTTCGACCAGCAGCGGCAGATAACGTCGCACAGCCTCCAGGATCAGGGGACCAAGCACGATCAGGAAGGCCATCGCCAACGCCGAGATCGCCGCGACCAGCGTGTATCCGATCGATTCCAGCCGCAGCCAGTACCAGCGCCGCGGCTCGACCACCGCATAGGCGCGGTTGAGCGCGACGCGCAGCGCCTCGACGCCGTTCGAGGCGAAATAGACCGAGAGCAGCGCCCCGATGGTCAGGGCGTCGCCGCGGGTGGTGGTCAGGACGTCATGGATTTGCCCCGACAATGTGTCGGCAACCTGCTGCGGCCAGGTCTGCAGCAACAGCGCGGCAGCCTCGTCGGCGAGTTCCTGGGAGCCGAAAAAGCCGGCCAGCGAGGTCAGAACGATCAGGAACGGGAACATCGCCATCAACGTCGACAGCGCGATGTGGCTCGCGATCGCCCAGCCGTCATCGGCGAGGAAGGTGTAGAACGCGTCCATGCCGACATGGAAAACGTAGCGGAGCTGCCTCACATTTCACCTTCAGCGGCCGACGGTCATTGGACCGAGCTACCATCTGATATTACTGGACAAAAAGCCAGATCGTTGCATCAGGCCCGGCGCCATATCGCGATGGCGGATCGCTTGGCACAGTGTTATGTAGCGACGATGACGTCCATTCTGAGCATGATCGCCCTTCCCATCGCGCTCGCCGCCGTTGCGCTGGTGCTGTTGCTCGGCCTCATCAACATGATGCGGGGCGGTTCGCCGAACCTGTCGCAGAAGTTGATGCGGCTGCGCGTCGCGCTGCAGTTCGGCGCGATCGTCATCGCCATGCTGGCATTGTGGGCGATGGGACGCTGAAGGGGATCGCGATGGTCGTGCTCAATCGCATCTATACGCGAACCGGCGACGACGGCACCACCGCGCTTGGCAGCGGCGAGCGGCGTCCGAAGTACGATCAGCGAATTACTGCCTATGGAACCGTGGACGAGACCAATGCTGCGATCGGCGTGGTGCGGGTGCATCTTGCCGGCGCGCGCGAGCTCGACGCCATGCTGGGGCGGATCCAGAACGATCTGTTCGATCTCGGCGCCGACCTCGCAGTGCCCGAGCGCGAGGGCAAGCCGGAACGCCTGCGTCTGCTCGCCAGCCAGGTCACGCGGCTCGAGCACGATATCGACGGCCTCAATGCCGGACTTTCGCCGTTAACATCTTTCGTGCTGCCCGGTGGAACCTCCGCCGCCGCCTATCTGCACCTGGCGCGCACCATATGCCGCAGGGCGGAACGAGCGATCGTGGAACTCGCGGCCAAACCGGACGAGCCGGTGAACGATGCCGCGATTCACTATATGAACCGCTTGTCGGATTTGCTCTTCGTCGCGAGCCGAGTCACGAATAATAATGGCGCCGGCGACGTGCTCTGGGTCCCCGGCCAGAACCGTTAAGCAGCGCGGCAAAAGGGCGGGTTTTTTGCCTTTGGACGCGTTGACGCGCGTTGACCGGGGTGGGCCGGCGCTCTAGGTTCCGCGCCAGCCAATCAAACCCTGTAGAATTTTCAATTGAAAGAGGATCGATGAAGGTTCTGGTGCCGGTAAAGCGGGTGGTCGACTACAACGTCAAGGTCCGCGTCAAGAGCGATGGCTCGGGCGTGGAGCTCGCCAACGTTAAGATGTCGATGAATCCGTTCGACGAAATCGCGGTCGAGGAAGCGCTGCGGCTGAAAGAGGCCGGCAAGGCGACCGAAATCGTGGTGGTGTCGATCGGCCTCGCACAGGCTTCCGAGACCATCCGCACCGCGCTCGCCATGGGTGCCGATCGCGGCATCCTGGTGAAGGCGGAGGGCAATGTCGAGCCGCTGGCGGTCGCCAAGATTCTCAAGGCGGTCGCCGAGGAAGAGAAGCCGGGCCTCGTCATTCTGGGCAAGCAGGCGATCGACGACGATTCCAACCAGACCGGCCAGATGCTGGCGGCGCTGCTCGGCTGGGCGCAGGCGACCTTCGCCTCCAAGCTCGAGGTCGACGGCGCCGATTTCAAGGTCACGCGCGAGGTCGACGGCGGCCTGCAGACCCTGAAACTCAAGGGTCCTGCGATCGTAACGACCGATCTGCGGCTGAACGAGCCGCGTTACGCGAGCCTGCCCAATATCATGAAGGCGAAAAAGAAGCCGATTGCCGATAAGAGCGCCGCCGATTACGGCGTCGATCTCACGCCGCATCTCGAGATCATCAAGACGTCGGAGCCGCCAGGCCGCAAGGGCGGCGTCAAGGTCAAGGACGTCGCCGAGCTGGTGTCGAAGCTGAAGAACGAAGCCGGGGTGTTGTGAGATGACGACGCTGCTGATTGCCGAACACGACCACGGGACGCTGAAGGATACCACCAACAAGGCGCTGACGGCTGCGACCGAGCTTGGCGCCGACGTCGATATCCTCGTGGCCGGTGGCGGCGAGGGGACCAAGGCGGCGGCGGAGGCCGCCTCCAAGCTTGCCGGCGTCAAGAAGGTGCTGCTCGCGGAAGGCGAGGCCTACGCCCACGATCTCGCCGAACCCCTCGCGGCGCTGATCGTCGCGCTGGCCCCCGGCTACGACGCCTTGGTCGCGCCCGCGACCTCGCGGTTCAAGAATGTGATGCCTCGCGTCGCGGCGCTGCTCGACGTCATGCAGGTCTCGGAGATCATCAAGGTGGTCTCGCCCGACACCTTCGAGCGGCCGATCTATGCCGGCAACGCGATCCAGACCGTGAAATCCAAGGACGCCAAGAAGGTCATCACGGTCCGCACCTCGACCTTCGCCGCGACCGGCGCCGGCGGCAGCGCTCAGATCGAAAACGCCGCGTCCGCGTCCGATCCCGGCCTTTCCAGCTTCGTCGGCGAGGAGGTTGCCAAGAGCGACCGTCCCGAGCTGGCCTCGGCCAAGATCATCGTCTCCGGCGGCCGCGCCATGCAGAGCCGTGAGAACTTCGCCAAATATATCGAGCCGCTGGCCGACAAATTGGGCGCCGGCGTCGGCGCATCGCGCGCCGCGGTGGATGCCGGCTATGCGCCGAACGACTGGCAGGTCGGTCAGACCGGCAAGGTGGTGGCGCCGGAACTCTATGTCGCCATCGGCATTTCCGGCGCAATCCAGCATCTCGCCGGCATGAAGGATTCCAAGGTGATCGTCGCGATCAACAAGGATGAGGACGCGCCGATCTTCCAGGTCGCCGATTATGGCCTGGTGGCGGATCTCTATCAGGCGGTTCCCGAACTGACCGAGCAACTCGGCAAGCTCGGAAAATAGGATGTGGCCGACCGCCGGCCGGAGGGATTCATACCGGCCGGTGTTGAGCTTTTCTATCGTGTTTTCGCGCGAGACCGGTACCGGTTCGCGCCACGAAAACGCGTCAAATAGAGGTGGGAATGGGCAGGCGCGATGTGCGCGCCGTTCCGATGGATGACAAGAAAATGGCGATGATCAAGAAGATCGGCGTGATCGGCTCGGGCCAGATGGGCAACGGCATCGCGCACGTCTCGGCGCTGGCAGGTTTCGACGTGGTGCTCAACGACGTTTCCGCCGACCGGTTGAAATCCGGTCTGGCGACCATCAATGGTAACCTGTCGCGACAGGTCGCCAAGAAAATCATCACGGACGAGGCGCGGGCGGAGGCGCTCGGCCGGATCACGTCGAGCGGGACCATGGAGGGGCTCGCCGATTGCGACATCGTGATCGAGAGCGCGGTCGAAAAGGAAGAAGTCAAGCGCAAGATCTTTCACGATCTCTGCGCGGTCCTGAAAGCCGACGCGCTGATCGCCTCCAACACCTCGTCGATCTCGATCACCCGGCTTGCCGCCACCACCGACCGCCCCGAACGCTTCATCGGCATTCACTTCATGAATCCGGTGCCGCTGATGGAGTTGGTCGAGCTGATCCGCGGCATCGCCACCGATGATTCGACGTTCGATGCGGCCAAGGAGTTCGTGTCGCGGCTCGGCAAGCAGGTCGCCGTGTCGGAGGATTTTCCGGCCTTCATCGTCAACCGCATCCTGCTGCCGATGATCAACGAGGCGATCTATACGCTGTATGAGGGCGTCGGCAATGTCGAGGCGATCGATGCGGCAATGAAGCTCGGCGCGCACCATCCGATGGGGCCGCTGGAGCTGGCCGATTTCATCGGCCTCGATACCTGCCTCTCGATCATGCAGGTGCTGCATGAAGGGCTCGCCGATTCCAAATACCGGCCGTGTCCGCTGCTGGTGAAATATGTCGAGGCCGGCTGGCTCGGTCGCAAGACCCAGCGCGGCTTCTACGATTATCGCGGCGCCAAGCCGGTCCCGACGCGCTGATGTGACCGTCGGCCGCCGCTCTCGCCGGGACCGGTGCGGGCGATGATTTCCATCTCTCGTTAACGCCTGTCCGCTAGGATACGGTTTGAGTTGGGGTGTTCGCGCATGGATATGAGTTTGGTGATGGCCTCCTTGTCGCTCCAGGCAGGCGCGTTGCAGCAGAAGATTGCCACCGCTGCGCTGAAATCGAACCTCGATTCCCAGAAGTCGGA
>NZ_JBAURI010000532.1:0-3695 GCF_049581145.1 Bradyrhizobium sp. | reverse complement strand
ACACCGGCCGGCGCGCAGCGAACGCCGAGTTGGGGCCGGCAGGGGTCGGTGGGCGCGGCAGCGCCGCAAGCCTTGCTGCCCTGTTCTGCTCGGCGGTCGCCCTGGCGATGAGATGGGCCAATTGCTCCTGGCTTGCCCTCAACTGCTCGACCGCCTTGGCGTTGTCGCGAACCGACTGGTCCTGGCTCGCCTTGAGCTGCTCGATGCCCTGCTGCACGGTCGCGAGATCATGCGCCATCGACTGCAGCAACTGCGTTACGTCGGGTGACAGCGTCGCATAAGCAGGCTGGGCGGCGTCCGCTGGGGGCTGAGCCGACGCCGTCTGCTGCGCAGGCGCGGAAGCCGTCGCGGCCTGGTCGGTCGAGGCGTTCGGCTCGGCAGAGGCCGCAGCGTCGTCAGGCGTCATCCATGAGGCCGGCACGAATTGGGGCGCCCATTTGGCGATGGTCTGCTTGGCGATGACGCCGTAGGACGACGACTGAAAGGCCACCACCGCGACCCCAAAGCACACCGTGAACACGAAGCCGGCGACACCGCGCAGCACGCGCCTGCCGACCGATCCCCGGTCAGCGAGGATTTTGATATGGTCGGCAGCGGGGCGGAAAGTGGTGTCGACCGGAGGAACCGCTGCGCCAGCATCGCCGGAACTGGCGCGAGCCTGCGCATCCAAGGCGCGGCGCACCGCTTCGGGCGCCAAAGTGGTCGCTTCGCCATCAGCACGCGTGGCCCGAACCGTGTCGGGCGCGTCCAGGCGGACGTCACGCGGATCGATTTGATTCGGGTTCAACGTGGATTGCATGGACGCGATGTCATCAGTCCCGACGCCGCATCAAGGCGGCGCAACAATTTCCGCTAGCTCGACGATGTTCTGCCCCACACTCCATCTGGATTTGTCCAAAGCAAGGCAGCAGAATGGAGAATATGAGGCCAGGGAACCCGCTATCGGCAAGTGATTTCGAGCCGCCTCCCCCCCCCGCGTCGATGAGCGACGATATTCCGCCGTGCCCGCCCGCAAAATCTGCGTCAGCGCCGAATCGATTCCGTGAGGATTGTCGACTCGGGTGAAATGGATGCCGCGAATGGCCATCGCCTCCCCGGCCTGCAACGGCAGAATTGGCGCGCTCGTCCGGTCAGCAGCGAGCGTGGCCTTGCGTTGATGAACGGCTTCGCAATTGAACCATGGCCAAGCCATTGTGCGGCGACCTCGACGATTGCACGACGCCAGCTGGACCTGCCGGCGATCGGTCGCCGGTCGACACGGGTGTCGGAGCCTTCTTATGCAACCAGGCCATTGATCGGATGCCGGCGCGGAATCGAACGAACGTCCTCAATCCGTACAGCTATCAGACCGCGAATGTTTTCTGCTTTGCATCGAACACGGCGAGCTACACGCGCTGCGACAATTTTGCTGCGCCCGGCATTATTCAGGCGGGCCGAACGGGTGCTGCTCTTCCCTCCGCAATTTTGTCATGCAAATCTGTTTCAACGTCCAACCTGTAGATGAACGCGGAGAAGGAAGCCGCGCCTGTCGGCAGGCGAGGTGGTGCGATGAGGCGAACAGTTGTCATGAGGAGTCTGTCCGCCGGCATGATACGCCGCATTCGACACTTCGGCGACTTCGTCACCGTGCCGCTCGCCATTTCGGCGCTCCTGGAGCTTGCCGGTCTCGATCGTTTCAATCTGGTCCTGGTCGGCCTCGCGACCTGGACGCTGCTGGAATATCTGGTGCATCGTTTTGCCTTCCACCATCTCTCCTCGCTGGGCCGGCGCCTGCATCAGCTTCATCATGACCATCCGAGCGATCCGGACGCGGAGCGATCGAGCCTTAGCACGCCATTGCTGGCGTTCCCGTTCGGATGCCTGCTGATCGGCACCATGGGCGTGCAGGATGGGTCGGCGTTGTTCGCCGGACTGCTGTCCGTCTATCTGGCCTTCATCTTTATCCACTACGCCGTGCATCGCTGGACCATCGAGCCGGGTTCCTGGCTTTATGCCACGAAGATGCGGCACCTCACCCATCACCGTATCGAGAACTGCAACTACGGCGTGACCACGATCTTCTGGGACGTCGTTTTTCGCACCCATGCAAGGATCGTCGCTGAGCGCCTGCGTTCCAGCGCCGGCTCGAAATGACACAAGGCATGAAACCTTTCTGGCGCCGCGTTGATTTAGTGCAATGAGCCCGCCAGCCAATCGATCGATGTTGCTCCCATGAAAATGTCCGATGTGACTTGTTCGTCCTGCTTCGCAGCTTATGAAGTCGCCGAGTCGGTGTCACTGCCGGGAAGCCCGGGCCGCGTCCAGTGCACCATCTGCGGCGAACTTCTGGCATCCTGGCAAGAACCGAAGTTGCGCGCCTACCGGCTGATCCTGCCGTCGGAACATAAATATTCCAGCGTGCATGTGCCGCCCTCGCCGGTCTCGTGACAACCGGCTCGATGTTGCTGGTTCGGTTCAGCGTGATCACTGGGCGCTCCGATCCTCGTCCCCGAGTGGTCCACAGGTCGGCCGGCAGGCGAGCGTTCGGCTGTCCGTTTCTGTTGCCCCCGACTTCAAAACCCCGTTACGCTGTCCGGTAGCGGACAATAAAACGGCCGGCGCGTGATTGCGCTGCCGTTTTCGTGGCCGTGGCAATTGCGAGCCGGGCTGCGGACGCCGGATCTCGCTTGCTCGTTCAAGATTGAAATGTTTGTTGCCGAGCGGCTCTTTGCAATCGAGACGGATCGCGAATTCGCGCCATGATGTTTGTGATCGAAATTCTCGATAAGCCTGATCAGCGCGGCAATGCGCGGGTCATCGAGCGCCGGACGCACACCGGCGCGACGGTTGCCGAAGCGCTGCGGACGGCGCAGGCCAACCTGCGAATGCCGCCGGCGAGTGCCTACAGCTTCTCGATGCGCGCCGAAGGCAAGGAGGTTGGACGCTGGCGACGATTTGGCGACGGCCAGATCTCCGACATTCTTGGTGACATCGAAGCCGCCCAAGGGGACGACGATTAATCATTGTGCGCCGCGCCGGGCGGCCGAAAGTTCTCGATCAGCCGCAGCAGCACCCGCGCGCCGGCGTCGGCGTCGGCCAATTCGACATCCTCGTCGGGATGGTGGCTGATGCCGCCTCGACAGCGCACGAAGATCATGCCGACATCGGCGATATCGATCATCGCCATGCCGTCATGCCCTGCCCCGCTGGCCAGCTCGAAAACGGGGTAGCCTTCGGCCGCAATCGCCTCGGCAACCTGCGCTTTCAGCCACGGCGCGCAGGGCACCGTGCGGTTTTCATGGGTGACGTCGAGCTGCAACTCCAGCCTGCGTCGCCTGGCGATCGCCTCGATCCGGCGCACCAGGTCGGACACCGCGAGCTTGCGATGCGCATCCGTCGGCGCGCGCAGATCGATCGTGAAGGAGACCTGCCCCGGAATGACATTGGTCGCACCGGGCATCGCATGGATATAGCCGACGGTGCCGACCAGACCCTTGTCGTCAGTCCGGCAGAATTCCTCGATCGCGCCGATACACTCGGCGGCGCCCGCCAGCGCATCGCGCCGCAGCGCCATCGGCACGGTGCCGGCGTGGCCGGCCATGCCGGTCAGGCTGACCGCGAGACGCGTCGCGCCTGATATCGCCGTGACGACGCCGACCGGCAAATGGAGGCCCTCCAGCACCGGGCCCTGCTCGATATGCAGTTCGACATAGGCG
>NZ_JBAURI010000531.1:0-2930 GCF_049581145.1 Bradyrhizobium sp. | reverse complement strand
GTTTACCTGTGGGTCGAGGAGCTCGACGACGATAACCGGCCGAGCGGCGTGCCGCGGGCCTATCGCCTGCCGTTCAGCGAGATGCTCGCCGAAAAGACTCACGCGGCCGAGAACGAGATCGCCGCGGGCCATCCGCAAGGCGGCCGCGCCGCCGATTTCGGCAATGGCGAAGGTCTCATCGTCGATGCCGTCAGGGAATACGTCACGCCGAAAATCCTGCTGCAGACGACCGGCGGCGATTCCTCGACCGGCGAGTTCAAGCCCGGGCAGCCCGGGCCTTCGGACGGCGTCGCATTCACGCCGCTGCTGCCGCCGCGCATGCCGCCCAAGGACGAGCAATAGGGGCGAAAACCGCACGAACCTCAGGCGCGAGGTTTTCTGGTCGGATCGATCGCTCTACGTACGCGGCTGTCCGATTCCCGCATCTCCTCCGCCGTCATTCCGGGCTCGCACACCGACCGGCTATCGCCGGCTGGAGCGCATCGGGGAATGATGAACGATCGGGCAACTTCCACAGGATTGGTGTCACGGAATCGATCGTCTGATGAGGTCATCGCCAAAATCAGGCTGAGCGCGGGTCAGCCTGATTGCGCGCTCCTGCACGGCGTTGTTTGATATCCATCAAACCGGGCCCGGCGCCTCACGATAGGGTCGATGTGGAGGAAACGCGTGCTGCTGGCTGTTTTTGCGGATATCCACGCCAACCGGCAGGCGTTCGAGGCGTGCCTCGAGGCCGCGCGGGCGAAGGGGGCGCAACGCATGATCTGCCTCGGCGATATCGTGGGCTACGGCGCCGATCCGGAATGGGCGGTCGAGACCGTGATGGGCCTCGTCGCGTCCGGCGCCATTGCGGTGCGCGGCAACCATGACAACGCCATTGCGTTGAGCGGCGAAACCATGAACGCGCAGGCGCAGGCCGCGATCGAATGGACGCGCGGCCGGCTGAGCGCCGCGCAGCGCCGCTTCCTCGCCGAACTGCCGCTGACGCGCGATGACGAGGATCGCCTCTACGTGCATTCGGAAGCCTCGAGTCCGGCGCGCTGGCGCTATGTGCAGTCGACCTCGGATGCCGCGCGCAGCCTGATCGCGACCCGGGCGCTCGTCACCTTCTGCGGCCACATCCACAAGCCCGCGCTGTATTCGATGTCGGTCACCGCGAAAATGACGAGCTTCGTGCCGACCACGGGTGTTGCCGTACAACTCCTGAAAGGCCGGCAATGGCTCGCGGTCGCGGGCTCGGTCGGCCAGCCGCGCGACGGCGATCCGGCGGCCTCGTTCCTGACCTATGAGACCATCACCCGCCAGCTGACCTATTGCCGGGTGCCGTACGATGTCGAGGCGGCGGCGCAGCGTATCCGCGACAACGGCCTGCCGCTGTGGCTCGCCGAGCGCCTCGCGGCGGGGCGCTGAGCGATGACGAGATCGACGGTCACGCCGGGCACGGTGATCGACGGATTTACCGTCGGCGACTGCGTCCATTCGGGCGGCATGGCGACGCTGTGGAGCGTCACCCATGAAGGCATCTCGGTGCCGCTCTTGATGAAGATCCCGCGGGTGTCCGAGGGCGAGGACCCGGCCGCGATCGTCAGCTTCGAGATGGAGCAGATGATCCTGCCGCGGCTATCGGGGCCGCATGTCCCGGCCTGCTTCGGCACCGGCGATTTCGCCCGTCAGGCCTATGTCGTGATCGAGCGCATTCCCGGCGAGACGCTCTACAAGCGGCTGCCCGATCTGCCGATCGCCTACGAGGAAGCGCGGGCGCTGGTCGCCAGCATGGCCGCCGCGCTCGCCGACTTGCATCAGCAGAACGTCATCCATCACGACATCAAGCCGTCGAGCATCATGTTCCGCCGCTCGGGCGAAGCCGTGCTGATCGATTACGGCCTGTCGCATCACACCCAGCTGCCGGATCTGCTGCAGGAGGAATTTCGGCTGCCCTACGGCACCGCACCCTATATGGCGCCGGAGCGCCTGCTTGGCCGGCGCGACGATCCGCGCAGCGATCTGTTCTCGCTCGGCGTGCTGCTGTATTTCTTCACCACCGGGGTTCGCCCGTTCGGCGAGAGCGAGACCTTGCGCGGCATGCGGCGGCGGCTGTGGCGCGATCCCAGGCCGCCGCGCAAGCTGCGGGCCGATTATCCGCCCTGGCTGCAGGAGGTGGTGCTGCGCTGTCTCGAGATCGAGCCGGTCTGGCGCTATCCGAGCGCCTCGCAGCTCGCCTTCGAGCTCAACAATCCCGATCAGGTCAAGCTCACCGCGCGCTCGGAACGTTTGCAGCGCGATCCGCTGTCGACGGTGTGGCGGCGCCGCTTCAACCCGGAATTGACCTTGCCCCGCGTCAAAGCCGACATGGCGGCGCAACTGGCGTCGAGCCCGATCGTGGCGGTGGCGCTCGACACCGTGGAGGGCTCGCAGGAGCTGAACAGCGCGCTGCGCATGACTGCCGAGCGCATCCTCGCGACCCTGCCGGCCGCGCGGCTCGCCTGCGTCAACATCCTGAAGCTCGGCCGCATCACCATCGACCGGACGCTCGATGAACAGGGACACAACAAGCACATCCACCGCATGGTGGCCCTCAAGCACTGGGCCTCGCCGCTGAAGCTCGACGAGAACCGGCTCACGGTCCATGTGCTCGAGGCGGTCGATCCGGCCGCCGCGATCCTGGAATTCGCCGAAGCCAATCACGTCGACCACATCATCATCGGCGCGCGCGGCGATTCGATGCTGCGCTCGCTGCTTGGCAGCGTCTCCGCCAAGGTGGCGGCGGAAGCCTCCTGCACCGTCACCGTGGTCCGTCCGCCGCGGCGAGCGGCGCTGGCCGTGCAGGACGAGAAGGCGGACCGGATGTTTGCTTCCGGTCAACCCGGCTCGTGAACAGCCGCGAAACTGATCTTGCGCCAATGTTTGCAACCGACGATGCCACCCGCGCG
>NZ_JBAURI010000530.1:0-11983 GCF_049581145.1 Bradyrhizobium sp. | reverse complement strand
GGCGATCGCCGCGCCCGAGCGCCAGGCCGACCGCGGCGGGCAGGCTGTGGCCGAGGCCGCCGCTCGCCATGGTGTAAAAGCTGTCCTGGCCCCGCATCGGCATGAATTTGTGCATCGATGGGCGGTGCGACGGCGCTTCTTCGACCAGCGCGGCGTCATCGCGCATTGCGGTGAACAGCAAATGCAGCAGAAACTCGACGGGGATCGGATCGGCGGCCGAGGGCGGCGGCGGCAACTTGCGGCCGGCTGGCGCGGCGCGCCTGGTTTGGGGCAGCATCTGGAGCAGCATCGCAAGTGCCGGCTTCATGGTGGCGACGATGCTGGTGCCGCTCGGCGAGACCGAGGCCGCGTCGGGATCGTCGGTGATCTGGTAGATCGCGCTCTTGCCGTCAAAGATCGTGGCGTGGCCCTCGACGTGGAAGGTGAACACCGGCGCGCCGATCACGACCACCAGATCGTACTCGCGCAGGGCTTCAGACAGCTGCCCCGGCGAGGCATGCAGGAAGCCAGCAAATTGCGGATGCTGCTCAGGGAAGGAGCAGCGCGCCGAAAACGGGCTGACCCAGACGGCGGCCTTGGCCTTCTCCGCGACCTGCACCATCAGATCGACGGCGCCGGCGCGATCGACGCCGGGACCGATCACGAACGCCGGGCTCTTGCTCGCGGCGAGTGCGGCAAGCAGCGCCGTCATCACGTCCAGATCGGGGCCGATCTCGCGGCTGAGCCTGCGCGCCTCGACGGGTTGCGCCGGATGAGCCCAGTCGTCGATCGGGATCGAGACGAAGGTCGGCCCGCAGGGCGGCTGCATCGCCGTGTAATAGGCCCGCGCGATCGCTGCCGGCACATCCTCCGGCCGCGCCGGCTCGACGCTGAACTTGACATAGGGCCTGGGAAATTCCGAGGCGCGCTCGGCATAGAGAAACGGCTGCAACGGCAGGATCGATCGCGCCTGCTGGCCCGCGGTGATGACGAGCGGCGTCTGGTTGCGATGGGCGGTATAGATGTTGCCGAGCGCATTGCCGACGCCGGCTGCGGAATGCAGGTTGACGAAGCCGGCGTTGCGGGTGGCCTGGGCGTAACCGTCGGCCATGCCGATGACGGAGGCTTCCTGCAGGCCTAGCACATAGTCGATGTCGTCGGGCCAATCGGAGAGGAAGGGCAGCTCGGTCGAGCCGGGATTGCCGAATACTTTCTTGATGCCGAAGGCGCGCAGCAGCTCGAACGTAGCCTGCTTGACGGTGAGGGATGGAGTGGTGGTTTGGACTGGCTTGCTGGACAAGGGGTGTTCTCGGCCGATTAGAGCAAAGGCTGGTTTGTTGCTCCGTCACTGCGAGCGAAGCGAAGCAGTCCATATCTCCCGGGTGGAGGGATGGATTGCTTCGCGGTGCTCGCAATGACGGGGATACAGGGTCACCATGTCGCGGTGCCCTTCATGGTCGGTTGGCCTGCTTCGTTGGCGGTCCATAGCTCCAGGCCCGTATCGGTTTCGTTGGCGTTGACCGAGAACGCGCTGCCCTCGAACAGCGGCTGCAGACCGCGATAGCTGAATTTCTTTGGCGGCTGGCCGCCATGCAGCTTGGCCGCGAGCTCGACGATCAGCGCCGCCTGCAGCGGGCCGTGGAAGATCAACCCGGGATAGCCTTCGACCTTGGTGACATAGTCGCGGTCGTAGTGAATGCGATGGCCGTTGAAGGTCAGCGCGGAGTAGCGAAACAGCAGCACCGGGTCTGACACATGGGTTTCGCGATGTTTCGCGGCCGGCTGCGCGGGGGCCGGCTTGGCCGGTGCTGCGGCTTGCGCCGACGAGACGTCGCGATAGACGATGTCCTGGCGTTCGCGGATCGCGATGCCGCGGGGCGAGATCACTTCGTGCTCCACCGAGACGAAGCATAACGTGCCCGTCGAGCCGGATTTTTGCGTCACGTCGGCGATCCGCGATCTGCGGGTCGATTGATCGCCGACCCGCAAGTGATCGAGAAACTGCAGCTCGCCGCCGGCCCACATCCGGCGCGGCAGCGGCACCGGCGGCAGGAAGCCGCCGCGCGTCGGATGCCCGTCCGGGCCCAGCTCCGACATCGGAAACACCGGCTGCGCCAGGCACCAATGCACCGTGAACGGCGCCGCGTCGCCCGGCCTGGGGTCGCCAATCTCCTGGAACAGCGTCGCGCGCAGGCCCTTCACCAATTGCGCGGTGACGATGTCGGTCGCTTCCGTGCTGCGGCCGATCCATTGCCGCAATTGATCGAGATCGAGCTTTTCGGTCATGACGATGTCCGAACGGGTGATTTTTTCGGCCGGTCGGCGTGCTCGCCGATTCCGGGCACGGCGCCATAGTGGCGCGGCTGGTCGACGAAGATCGCGGCTGGCGCCGGATAGGTCACGACGCCCTTCGGCGTCTTCACCTCGATGCGGCGCAGATGCGGGTGGATGGTGAGGTCGGCCATGGTGTTGACCTCGGCGAACGCGATGTCGGCGTCTGCCAGGCGTTTCAGCAGCTCATCGCGGCCCAGAGTGGCGAAGATGTCGCCGACCGCCTTGTCGGTCAGCGGCCGATTGCGGACGCGCTCGACCATGTTGGCAAGCCGCGGATCGGTGATGAGCTCCGGCTGTCCCAGCACCTCGGCACAGAGCTTTTTCCATTCGCGCTCGCTCTGGATCGAGATCAGGATGCCTTTGCCGTCCCTGGAGCTGAACACGCCATAGGGCGCGATCGAGGGATGGGCGAGGCCCATGCGCCTGGGCGGGTTGCCGGCCTCCGAATTGAGCAGCGGCACCGTCAGCCAGTCAGCCATCACGTCGAACATCGAAATCCGGATGTCGGCGCCCTTGCCGCTGCGGGTGCGCGCGAACAGGGCTTCCAGGATCGCGGCATGCGCGGTGGCGCCGGTCGCGATGTCGACGATCGAAAGGCCGACACGCGACGGACCGTCCGCGGTGCCGGTGATCGAGGCGAGCCCGCTCTCGGCCTGGATCAGGAGGTCATAGGCCTTGCGCTGCGCATAGGGGCCGTCGTCGCCATAGCCGGTGATGGTGCAGCAGATCAGCCCCGGATAATCATTTTTCAAGCGGTCAAGCGAAAAGCCTAGTCTCTCCATCGAACCGGGTTTCAGGTTCTGCAGCAGCACGTCGGCGCCGGCGATCAGCTGCTCGAGGCTGGCGCGCCCCTCTGTGGTGGCGAGGTCGACCACCAAGGAATCCTTGCCGCGGTTGAGCCAGACGAAATAGCTGCTCTGTCCCTTGGCCGCCGCGTCATAACCGCGGGCGAAATCGCCCTCCGGGCGTTCGACCTTGATGACATGGGCGCCGGCATCGGCCAGGCGCGAGCTGCAGAACGGGGCGGCGACCGCCTGTTCGACGGCGATGACGGTGATTCCTTCGAGCGGAAGCATGATCTGTTCTCAGTAGGAGCGCGGCATGCCCAGCACATGCTCCGCGATGAACGACAGGATGAGGTTGGTCGAGATCGGCGCGACCTGGTAGAGCCGCGTCTCGCGGAACTTGCGCTCGACGTCGTACTCCTCGGCGAAGCCGAAGCCGCCATGGGTCTGCACGCAGGCATTCGCCGCTTCCCAGGAGGCGTCGGCGGCCAGCATCTTGGCCATGTTGGCTTCGGCGCCGCAGTCCTGCCCGGCCTCGTATCTGCGGGTCGCTTCCTTCACCATCAGCTCGGCCGCGCGCATCGATGCGTAGGCTTTTGCGATCGGAAACTGGATGCCTTGATTCTGGCCGATCGGCCGACCGAACACGCTGCGTTCCTTGGCGTAGTCGGTCGCCTTGGCGATGAACCATTTGGCGTCGCCGATGCATTCGGCGGCGATCAGGATGCGTTCGGCGTTCATGCCGGAGAGGATGTAGCGAAAGCCCTTGCCTTCCTCGCCGATCAGATTCTCCGCCGGCACTTTCATGTCGGTGAAGAACACTTCGGTCGTAGCGTGGTTCATCATGGTGCGGATCGGCCGGATCGACAGCCCGGCGTGCCGCGCTTCCCGCATGTCGACGATGAACACCGACAGTCCCTCGGTGCGCTTCTGTACCTGGTCCTTCGGCGTGGTGCGCGCCAACAGGATCATCAGGTCGGAATATTCCGCCCGGCTGGTCCAGATCTTCTGGCCGTTGACGATGTAGCTGTCATTGCCCTCGCGCCTTGCAAAGGTCTTCAGCGAGCTGGTGTCGGTGCCGCTGCTCGGCTCGGTCACCCCGAAGGCCTGCAGCCGCAGCTCGCCGCTGGCGATCTTCGGCAGCCATTTCGCCTTCTGCTCGGCGCTGCCGTGCCGCAGCAAGGTCCCCATCGTGTACATCTGGGCATGGCAGCCGCCGCCATTGCAGCCCGCGCGCTGGATCTCCTCCAGGATCGCCGCCGCCGCCGACAGTTTCAGGCCCGCCCCGCCATATTCCTCGGGGATCAGCACCGAGAGGTAGCCGGCCTGGGTCAGCGCATCGACGAAGGCGGACGGGTAAGCCATCTCGCGGTCGAGCTTGCGCCAATATTCGCCGGGGAATTGCGCGCAGAGTTTGGCCACCGCGTCGCGGATATCGGCGTGCTCGTCTGGTTCGTCTGCAGTCATTTGAACTCGGCCTGAAATCGGGGCTAGAGGCCGGCGTAAAACCGCGAGCCTCACGCCTTGGTTAGCAGGGCCGGGCAGGCGGGGGTAGTGTCAAAACGCGGGGGCGGCCTACGCCAGGATACAGCGTCCGCGCTGATGGGCACGGCGCGAAAGGGCCGCCTTTTGCCCACGCTTGTAGAGCTCTGCTGACGTGACGCCCGCGAGGCTTCCTAAGACGCGCCATCATGGCCGGGCTTGTCCCGGCCATCCACGTTCTTCCTCGCGGCCAGGACGTGGATGCGCGGGACAAGCCCGGGCATGACGAGCTGATGTGCGGCGAAAGCGTACTCCAATCAACATCTCGCTCATGACAATATCTGCTGCGTAGCGTGGTCAAAGGCGCATCTGGCCGTGCCCCGTCAAGCAGGGATACGCACCGGCAGCGACTCGATGCCGCGCACAAAACTGGAATAGACCCGCTTCGGTGGGCCCACCACCTCGATCCGGTCGAAGCGCTTCAGCATCTCCTGCCAGACGATCTTCAATTGCAGCTCGGCGAGCCGCATGCCGACGCAGCGGTGAATGCCGAAGCCGAACGATAGATGCGTGCGCGGCCGGGCACGATCGATGATGAACTCGTTGGGCCGCTCGATCACGTCCTCGTCGCGGTTGCCGGAGACGTACCACATCACGACGCGGTCGCCCTTTTTGATCGTCCTGCCGCCGAGCTCTGTATCGACCAGCGCAGTGCGCCGCATGTGGGCGAGCGGCGTCTGCCAGCGGATCACTTCCGGCACCATGGACTCGATCAGCGCCGGATTGTCGCGCAGCTTCTGATACTCGCCAGGATGCTCGTTCAGCGCCAGCACCGAGCCGCTCATGGTGTTGCGGGTGGTGTCGTTGCCGCCGACGATCAACAACAGGATGTTGCCCATCAGATTGTCGGGATCCATGTGGCGGGTGGCTTCGCTATGCGCCATCATCGAGATCAGGTCGTTGCGCGGCTCGCTATTGACGCGCTCGTTCCAGAGATTGGCGAAACAGGCCTTGCACTCGTCCATCTCCTGGCGCCGCTGCTCGGGCGAGTCCACCACGCCGCTCTTCGGCAGCGCGGTCGAGACGTCGGACCACCGCGTCAGCTTGCGCCGCTGTTCGAACGGAAAATCGAACAGCGTCGCCAGCATCTGCGTCGTCAGTTCGATCGACACCCGATCGACGAAATCGAAGGTCTCGTTGCGCGGCAGGCTGTCGAGCACCTTCGCCGAGCGCTGGCGGATCAGGATGGCGAGCTCGTCGAGATGGGTCGGCGTGAACATCGGCGACACGGTCTTGCGCTGGTCGGCGTGCTTCGGCTGGTCCATGGCGATGAAGCTCGGCCAGTCGTAACCCGGCGGCATGTCGCGGATCGAGATACCGCCAAGACTCGCATCGGAGGAGAAGATGCCGTGATTGGTGTCGACATGCATGATGTCGTTGTATCGCGTGACCGACCAATAAGGCTCGATCGGCGAATTGGTGCAGTAATGCACCGGCGCTTCCTTGCGCAGCCGCTCGAACCACGGCCACAGCGTATCGTCCCGGAACAATCGTGGCGCGCCGGGGTGAAAATCCGCCAGTGGCGTCGCGTAGGCCTCTTGCCGCGCCAAACGCTGCAGTTCGGCCCTGTCGGAGGAAACGGCAGTCTGGATGTTCATCGTTGACAACCCCGTGAGCGGTTGAGGCAAATCAGCCGGCAATGCGGACCGGCAGCGTCTCATAGCCCTTGACGAAACTCGAATATACCCGCTTTGGCTCTGCTACGACCTCTATGTTTCCGAAGTGTTTCAGGATTTCCTCCCAGATGATTTTCAGCTGCAGCTCGGCGAGCCGGATGCCGACACAGCGGTGAATGCCGAAGCCGAATGAGAGATGCGTGCGCGGCCGCGCGCGGTCGATGATGAACTCATAGGGACGCTCGATCGCCTCGTCGTCGCGGTTGCCGGAGACATACCACATCACGACCTTGTCGCCCTTCCTGATCTGTTTGCCGCGGAACTCGATGTCCGCAAGCGCGGTGCGCCGCATATGCGCCAACGGAGTCTGCCAGCGGATCACCTCCGGCACGAAGCTGTCGATCAGGGCCGGATTGTTTTTCAGTTTCTCAAACTGATCCGGGTGCTGGCTGAGCGCGTAGAGGCTGCCCGACAGGGTATTGCGGGTGGTGTCGTTGCCGCCGACGATCAACAGCACGAGATTGCCGAGGAAATTCTTCGGGTCCATGTCGCGGGTCGCTTCGCTGTGCGCCATCATCGACAACAGATCGCTCTTGAGCGGCTGGTTGATGCGCTCGTTCCAGAGTTTTGCGAAATATTGCGCGCATTCCATCAGTTCCGCCTGGCGCTCGGCCTCGGTCGCGACCAGTCCGTCCGGACCCGGCAGCGTGGTCGCGATATCGGACCAGCGCGTCAGCTTGCTTCGGTCCTCCCAGGGAAAGTCGAACAGCACCGCGAGCATCTGCGTCGTCAGCTCGACCGAGACCCGATCGACCCAGTCGAAGGTTTCGTTGATGGGGAGATTGTCGAGGCATTCGGCGGAACGCTTGCGGATATTGATCGCGAGCTGGTCGAGATGGGTCGGCGTGAACATCGGCGCCACCGTCTTGCGCTGCGCGCTGTGACGCGGCGGGTCCATCGCGATGAAGCTCTCGCGGCGCAGATCGGGCGCCACGTCGCGGATGGTGATGCCGCCGAGCCAGGCCGCTGAGGAGAACGTCGCGTGATTGGTCTCGATGTCCATGATGTCGCTGTACCGGGTCACCGACCAGTACGGGCCGAACATGCTGTCCTTGCAGTAGTGCACCGGATCCTCGCGGCGCAGTCGGTCGAAATAGGGCCAGTGCGTGTCGGAACGGAACAGCTCGGGGTCACCGGGATCGAAATCGGCTAGCGGCAGCGAATAGGCGCGCTCGCGTGCGGCCTCCTGCGCGGCCGTCTGAGCGAGATGGATGGTCCCGTGCATGAGCGGCTCCCCTTTGCTCTCTTTCGTTTCAACGCCGCTTCGGCGTTGCACCGAAGCTTTGGCTTTGTCTTGGATTACATCCCCTTGCGCGCGCTGGGGCAAGGGAGAGTTTGCCGCATCCCGGCTGGTATCCCACGCTGCGCCGCTTTCCGCCCGTGACAAGCGCGGTTGCGGCGAATAAGGCTGTAGGCGAGTTGCCAGCACAATTGCCGGAGGCCGACCGACCATGATTCCCAACGCGCATCGGATGTTCAACTTCGATCTCGGCGAAACCGCGGACGCAATTCGCGAGACGGTCCTCGATTTCTCAGCCCATGAGATCGCGCCGCGGGCGGCCGAGATCGACAAGAGCAATCAGTTCCCGCGCGACCTCTGGCCGAAGCTCGGCGCGCTCGGCCTGCATGGCATCACGGTCGAGGAGGACTACGGCGGCTCGGGGCTTGGCTATCTCGAACACTGCATCGCGGTCGAGGAAATCTCGCGGGCTTCGGCTTCGGTCGGGCTCTCCTACGGCGCGCATTCCAACCTCTGCGTCAACCAGATCCGTCGCAACGGCAACGAGGCGCAGAAGCGGAAATATCTGCCCAAGCTGATCTCCGGGGAGCATGTCGGCTCGCTCGCGATGTCGGAGCCCAATGCCGGCTCCGACGTGGTGTCGATGATGACGCGCGCCGAGAAGAAGGGCGACCGCTATGTGCTGAACGGCAGCAAGATGTGGATCACCAACGGGCCGATCGCCGAGACGCTGGTGGTCTACGCCAAGACCGACCCGTCGGCCGGCTCGCGCGGCATCACCGCCTTCATCATCGAAAAGGGCATGAAGGGGTTTTCCACCGCCCAGAAGCTCGACAAGCTCGGCATGCGCGGTTCGGACACCGGCGAACTGGTGTTCGACAATTGCGAAGTGCCGGCGGAGAACGTGCTCGGCGAGGCCGGCCGCGGCGTCAATGTTCTGATGTCCGGGCTCGATTACGAGCGCACCGTGCTGGCTGCGGGCCCGCTCGGCATCATGCAGGCCTGCATGGACGTGGTGATGCCCTATGTGCACGAGCGCAAGCAGTTCGGCCAGCCGATCGGCAGCTTCCAGCTGGTGCAGGGCAAGATCGCCGACATGTACACGACGATGAATGCCTCGCGCGCCTATGTCTATGCGGTCGCCAAGGCCTGCGACCGCGGCGAGACGACGCGGGAGGACGCCGCCGGTGCCATTCTCTATGCGAGCGAAAAGGCCACGCAGTGTGCGCTCGACGCGATCCAGCTGCTCGGCGGCAACGGTTATATCAACGACTATCCGACCGGCCGCCTGCTGCGCGACGCAAAACTGTATGAAATCGGCGCCGGCACCAGCGAAATCCGCCGCATGCTGATTGGGCGCGAATTGTTCGAGAAATCCGCATAAAAAGGTAACACAAAGCGACAAATCGAACCGGCGCTGTCTTCCGGACGACAAATCTCCGGCCTAGCGTGCTACCGTGAGTGATGCGTCCGGGAGGTTGAGTAGTGAATCAGATGAGCTTTGTCGGGCAGCCGCCGCCGCTGCCCCCGGTCCCGGTGTCCTATATCGGCCGACGCGGCGATTTTTTCCGCTTGGTGGCGCGGGGTGCGGCGCTGGAGCTCGTCACCGTCGGTTTCTATCGATTTTGGCTCGCGACCGATATCCGCCGGCATCTGTGGTCGCACACCCTGGTCGACGGGGATGCCGCCGAATATACCGGCCGCGGCAAGGAGCTCTTGCTCGGATTCCTGTTCGCGCTCGCGATCCTGGTGCCGATTTATCTGGCCTATTTCCTCATCGGCATCGAGGCCGAGCGTCTCAAGGCATTTGGCGGCTTGCCGCTGCTGATCGCATTTTTTGCATTCGGACAATTCGCCATTTACCGTGCCCGCCGCTACCGGCTGACCCGCACGGTCTGGCGCGGCGTCCGCTTCTGGATGGATGGTTCGGGCTGGGCCTATGCCGGCCGCGCGATGCTCTGGGGAGCGCTGGTCCTGCTGACGCTCGGTCTGGCGCTGCCCTGGCGCGAAGCCGCGCTGGAACGTTACAAGATGAGCCATTCCCATTATGGCGAGCTGCAAGGCCGTTTTGAGGGCCAGGGGTGGGAGTTCTTCAAGCGCGCCTGGTGGCTCTGGCTGTGCGCGCCGTTGGCGCTCGTGCTGTTTCCATTGGCTCCGTTCCTCTATGCCGAGTTCAAGGCGGTGGAGTGGCGCTGGTGGTTGTCCGGCATTCGTTTCGGCGGCCTGCGGTTGGAATCGACCTTGCCGCGGCGCGCGCTGTACGGCCTCTATTGGAAGGTGATCGGCTGGTTCTTGCTGCTGTCGGTGAGTTCGGCTGCATATTTTGGGTTCTGGTCTTTCTTGTTCGTCAAGATGAACAGCGTGACCAGGACTCATCCCGTCACGCATGAGATGATGATCCACAGCATACCGATATGGATCATGATGGGGCTTGGATATCTCGCCTTGATCCTGTCGCTCAACGTGGTGATGCGGCTCTATCTGCTGCGCGATGTCTGGGCCACCACATCGGCATCCGTCGAGCTGCACGGCATCGAGGCGGTGGCGAATGTCGCGGCCAAGGGCGATCTGGCGAGCGCGCTCGGTGAAGGCTTTGCCGACGGTCTGGACGTCGCCGGGTTTTGACGGCCGGAGCAACCCGTTCGATGGATAGTGCCGCAGATGCCGCCAAGGCTGCTCCGAACTTTGCTCCGGGCGGATCGGTGGTCTATTTCGACGGACTGTCGAGCCGGCGGCGGTTGGTTGCCATCGGTCTCGCCGATCGGCTCGAGATCCGCGAGGCGGAGGGCGCTGTCGTCGCCTGGCCCTATGCCGATATCCGTCGCGCCGACAGCGCGCCGGGAGTCCTGCGGGTGTCGTGCCTGTCCGCGCCGCCGCTGGCGCGGCTCGAACTGCGTGATGCGGCGCTCGCGGCCGAACTGGCCGCCCACTGCCCGAAGCTCGATGAGAACCGCGTCGACGGGCGCAGCGTCGCTGGGATCGTCGGCTGGTCGCTGGCGGCGACATTGTCCATCATTGGCGTCGTGCTGTTCGCCGTCCCGCTCGCGGCCGACCGGCTCGCGCCTCTGGTGCCTCAGGCCTTCGAACGGCGTCTGGGAGACGCCGGCGAGGTGCAACTGAAGGCCATGTTCGGCGGCAGGGTCTGCAAAAGCGAGGCTGGCCAGTTGGCCTTCAGCAAGCTGGTCAATGCGGTTCGCGAGGCGGCCGGGCTCGACCCATCGGTGCAGTCGGCCGTGTTGGCGACTCCCGTTCCCAATGCCTTCGCATTGCCCGGCGGCAGGGTCTACCTGTTCGAGGGATTGTTGAAGAAGGCGGAAAGCCCCGACGAGATCGCCGGCGTTCTGGCCCACGAACTCGGGCATCTGAAACATCGCGACAGCATACGCGAATTGCTGCACAACAGCGGCAGTTCATTCCTGATCGGGCTTCTGTTCGGCGACGTCACCGGGTCGAGCGCCGTCATCTTCGCCTCGCGTTCGCTGCTGACCGCGTCCTATTCGCGCGATGCGGAGCGAAATGCCGACAGCTTCGCCATCGAAATCATGCACCGGCTCGGCCGCTCGCCAAGACCTCTCGGCGATCTGTTGTTTCGCGTCACCGGAAAGGAATCGAACAGCAGCTTCTCGATCCTGGCGAGCCATCCGCTCACGGAAGATCGCTTGCAGCGGATGAAGGATGAGGACCGTCCACCTTCCGGGCCGCCGCTTTTGACGGCGACGGAATGGCAGTCGCTGAAATCGATCTGCCGCCCGGGGGCGGCGCTTTGATCGGCGAGTCCGGGCAGTCCCGAGTTAGCTTGCCGCCGGCTTGGGCGCCGGATCCGGCGGCTCCAGGTCCCACACCGCTCGCATCGCCGAGAAGGCGCGCTCAATCGCCGGCTCATGGCGGCGCGCCGCGAGACAGCCAAAGCTCAGATCGCAGGCCAGCGTCACCCCGTCGGCGATGACGAAGTTCGGCGTGCGGCTGATGCGCTCGAGCACGCAATCGCGCGCCAGCGAAAGACAGATGCCGGATTCGACGAAATCGATCATGGCCTCTTCCTGGTCGGCGAACGCGACCCGTTTCGGCAGCGGCCCGAGCGGGCGAAAGATATCGTCGAGCAGACGGCGATGGGCGGAGGCGGGCGGGGTTGCAAGCCATGGCAGCGTGGCCAGATCCGACCAATCCTTGCCCTGCACCTTGTCGCTCCATTCCGCTGGCGCGATCACGCGATAGACGAAGCTCATCAGCGGCGCCAGCCGGTACTTGCCGTCCTCCACGCTGCGTTCGGCGCAAGGCTGCGCCATCATGGATAAATCCGGTGTCGCGTCGATGTAGTATCCGACGTCGAGCTCGCCCTTGCCGATCTGGGCGAGGACGTCATCGCTCATGCCATGGCGAAGAAAGACCTCGGTCTTCTGCGACGATGCGGTCAGGCTTCGCACGAA
>NZ_JBAURI010000529.1:0-1531 GCF_049581145.1 Bradyrhizobium sp. | reverse complement strand
GTGCTGCGCCGGGCCGACGGCCCGCCGCAAAGCCGGATGCCGCGCCGCATCGGCTTCGGCGCGCTGGTCGCCGATCTCGATGCGCGCCGCCTGGTCGACGACCATCAGGCCATCGTCGATCTCACCGCGATGGAGTTCGATCTTCTGGCCTGTTTCCTGGAACGGCCGAGGCGCGTGCTGTCGCGCGACCAGTTGCTCGACTGGACCCGCGGCCGCAGCGCCGACCCCTATGACCGCACCATCGACGTCTCGATCAGCCGGCTGCGCCGGAAGCTTGCCGCGGTGGATCCTTCGGCGATGTCGTCGATCAAGACGGTGCGGAACGGCGGCTATTTGTTCGCAGCCGACCTGCGCTTGCTTTGATCGGCAGGAGCTGATCAGGGGCATGATCCGGAGAATTGTGCACCGTCTTCCCGGCACGGCAAACGCAGGGCGTTGGCGCGGAGATCGTGATCGAACCAAAAGTCAGAGCGCGATGACGCTTCATCCTGAAGCAGCGTGCTCCAGGGAGTTTCGTGCATGATGAGCCGCCTGCGCATCGCCGGACGCCTCGCTTTGATCGTGGTCGGCGGCATCGTTCTGGTCCAGATGCTGATGATTGCGGTCTACTTCGTCGAGCAGCGGGAACGCCGGGAGCGAATCGGATTTGCTGCTCCGTTCCTCGGTCAGATGGCCGCTCTCGTCCAGGCGCTTGACCGGGTGCCCGCGGCGGATCGCGAACTGGTCAGCCGCGCCGCTACGACCCCGCGGGTCATGTTGCGCATCCGCCGGCAAATTCCGGAACACGCGATTGATTCGCCGTTCTTCGCCGCCGCCGAGCAACGGCTGCGCGGGCTGATCGGTCCTCCTGACGATCGCTTCATGGCGATCTCGCTGGTTACGGAAGGGTCCGATGGCGAGCAGCCGGTGAGCCATTGGCGCGATCTGGTCGGCGCGCGCCTGCATGCCTTGATCGGACTCAACTCCGGCGGCTATCTCGAGATTGAGACCTCGAGCGATCTCAGCCTGCTGGCGCTTGGCATCCCGGTCGGCCTGATTGCGGGAATCCTCGGCTTCGTGGTCGCGCTCGCGGCGCTGATCGCCGTGCGCCGCGAGACCCGGCCGTTGTCCGAGCTTGCGCTTGCGATCGAGCGTTTTGCAGAGGCCGTGGAAGCGAAGCCGATCACTGAGCGCGGCGCGCCGGACGTGCGCACCCTGATCCGCGCCGTCAATGCCATGCAGGCACGGATCGCCGAGCTGTTGCGCAGCCGCACGTTGGTGCTGGGCGCGATCAGCCACGACCTGCGCACCTATGTCACGAGATTGCGGCTGCGCCTGGAACTGCTGCCCAGGAGCGATCAATGCGCCAAGGCCGCGGCCGATCTCGATGGCATGCAATCTTTGATGGACGATGCGCTGGCCTTCGCCCGCGCCTCTTTTGCCGTCGCCCCCGACGAGACCGTCGATCTGGCCCATGTCGCGAGGGCCGAATTTGATGCGCGCAGCGCCCAGAGCGCGCCGGTTTCGCTGAGCGGCGCGCAGGCGCCGCTTG
>NZ_JBAURI010000528.1:0-3048 GCF_049581145.1 Bradyrhizobium sp. | reverse complement strand
CCGCCGGACTTCACGAGATTATAGGCGTCCTTGTACCAGGGGCTTTCGGGAAAATTATGCCCGAGCACGGCGGCGGCGGTCTGCGCCTCGCCGACGATGCCGATCGCCATATAGGCCTCGGTCAGCCGCGCCAGCGCTTCCTCGACATGCCGGGTGGTCTGATACTGGGTCACCACGGTCTTGAAGCGGTTGATCGCGGCGGTGTAGTCGCGCTTTTCCATGTAATAGCGGCCGACATTCATTTCCTTGCCGGCGAGCTGGTCGCGGGCGCCCTCGAGCTTGGCCTTGGCGCTGACGGCGTATTCCGAGGTCGGATATTTGCGAATCACCTCTTCCAGCGCGGCGATCGCCTTCTCGGTCCGGCCCTGGTCGCGGGAAATGTCGGGAATCTGATCGTAATGGGAGGCGGCGATCAGATACTGCGCGTAGGCCGCGTCCGGGCTGCCGGGATGCAGGGTCACGTAACGGGTCGCCGAACCGATGCAATTATCGAAGTCGCCGGCGTTGTAATAGGCGTAGGCCGACATCAGCAGCGATTTGCGCGCCCAATCGGAATAAGGATGCTCGCGGTCGACCTCCTCGAACTTCTTGGAGGCAGCCTTCACATCCTTCTTCTCGTTCATCAGGTACAAGCCCTCATTGTAGAGCTTGTCCGCGGGTTCGTCGGAGAATGTCTCGTCCTTGGCGAAGAACTTGTCCCACAGCGCGCCGGTGCCGCAGCCGCTCAAGGGGATCGCGAGCGCAATCAACGCGCCGGCCAGCCTGAGCTGCCGGGTGCCGGCCCAAATCCTGCGTAGTTCGCCCGTCATAGGCTGTATCGGCATAAGCTTTGAACCCGACGTCTGTGATGCGCTCGTCTGTGATGCCGTGCTCGCCGCGCCATGAACGAGATCATGGGCGCAACAACTGCAGCGCCTGCGGCGCATACGATGCAACCGAGACCTCTGTAGCCGAAAAAGTTCCACCAACCAAATAGGCAGCCATTTCGCCGGGATTAAGGCGATGTGATCGTCTCGCGGTACGTCACGGGTTAGCACGGGTGATTCGAGGTCGAACGCGAACGCGTCGAAAGCGAACGCCAAGGGCCGCACCAGGCCCCTCAAAAGCGCGCTTCAGGACACGTCGGGACTGTAGGCCGGGGCGATCATGCCGCCGACCATGCCTTGGGCCGCCCCTTGGCCCAGCTCCGCAGGCGTACGGGACCGGCGCGCGGTTTCAGCTTCGACCACCCGCCACGCGCTGCGGTCGGCCATCAGGGCCGTCAATACCGCATGATTGAGCTTATGGCCGCCGCGCACCGAGCGATAGGCACCAAGCAGCGGCAGGCCGGCCAGGGCAAGGTCGCCCACCGCGTCCAACGCCTTGTGCCGCGCGCATTCGTCCGTGTAGCGCAGCCCCTCCGGATTGAGCAGGCGGCTCTCGTCGAACACCACCGAGTTTTCGAAGGAAGCGCCGAGCGCGAAACCCGCGCTCCACAGCCGCGCGACGTCGTTCATGCAGCCAAAGGTACGGGCGCGCGAAACTTCGCGGCGGAACCGTTCCGGGCTAAGGTCGAGCGTATATCTCTGGTGACCGATCACCGGATTGGCAAAGTTGATCTCGATTTCGGCACGGAACCCTGCCGCATAGGGGCGCAATTCGCCATGGGAATCACCGATCACAACCTGGACCGGCTTCAACACCTGGATGAAGCGGCGCTGGGCAGCCTGCGAAACGATGCCGGCCTGATCGATTGCGGTGACGAATGCCGCAGCGCTGCCATCCATGATCGGAACTTCGGGGCCGTCGATCTCGATGGTGGCGTTGTCGACGCCCATGCCACGCAGCGCAGCAAGCACATGTTCTGCCGTGGAAACCAGCGGGCCTTCGCGATCACCCAGCACGGTCGCAAATTCGGTCGAGATGACCGCCTCGGACGTCGCCCGAACCTCGCGATCGCGTCCGCCAAGGCCGGTGCGGACAAAAATAAAACCTGCATCGACGGATGCAGGTCCAATGGTCAAACTTACCGGCGAGCCGGAATGGACGCCTACGCCCGTCACCGTGGCTTGCGACCGAAGCGTGCTTTGCCGGCTGAATTTCATCTGAACTGCCCCACTACGACCCGCCCTTAGGACCGCATCGACCCCGACTTCGGCGTCGCATCGTCCCTCGGACTCCCCGAGTCGCAGCGACCATAATGATTGCCCCTATCAGCTCAATTCACGCTTCTTTACCGATTGTTACCCTATCTCTGCCGTATTCGCGACAAGGCTTAACCAAATTGGGGCATCGATGGAAACTATCACCGCCCGGTCAGATCACCACGAAATACATAATTAATGATTTAAAATCAGTTGCTTGCAGCAACAACACGGACCCCTTCACGAAGCCATGAAAAAGTCCCGGTTCAAGCAAACCGGGACCCTTTCGCGTCATCAGGATTGTTACAGAGTCAGGTCGCCTGCCGGCGCAGGAAGGCCGGGATGTCAAGATGGTCGTCTCCCTGTGGCGCCGGCGCAACAGGCGCAGGGCGGCCATGGGTGTCCAATCCCGACGGCGCCGGCCGGCGGGCATATTCGGATACCGCAGATTCGTTGGCCGCGAGCTGCTGCGCGACAGTGCGCTGCGGCTTCCGGTCCGGCATCGGCGGCATCGCAGGCATCGCCGGACCGGAGGAGCGGGCGGCTATAGGCGGCTCGTTCTCCTCGTCGCGGCGGCCGAGGCCGACATTGGCGAGGCGCTGCAGCAACGACATCCGCGTCTTTTGCGGATGGTCGTCTTCGGCGTCGCCGCGCGCCTGCCGAATCTCGGCCTGGGCCGGCATCGGCAGTTCCTCGAATTTTGGCATCCGTGGGGTGCGGACCGGCGCCCGCTCGGCCGCCTGCGGGATGAACGTTTCGGGCGGCGTCATCGTCTCGCTGGCCTCCGCGCGTGGGGTGTCGTGATCCGGAAACAGGGACGGCTTTTGTGCGATCGGGCGCACCATGACATCGCCATAGGAGGCGTGCTGCACCGGCGCGGGCGCCGGCGTTTCGACCGCAGCGGCGATCGCGGCCAGTGCCGCAC
>NZ_JBAURI010000527.1:0-6078 GCF_049581145.1 Bradyrhizobium sp. | reverse complement strand
CCCTTGGCCCAGGCGACTTTGGTGAGTTCGCCCAGCGTCTCCAGCTCGGCGAATTGGGCGCGGTCGTTGGCGTCGCGGATCGAGCCGGGGCGCAGGCCGTCGCCCAATGAAAACGACACGTCGTATTTGCGCATCAGGTCGCAGATGTCCTCGAAATGCGTGTAGAGGAAACTCTCCTTGTGATGCGCCAGGCACCACTTCGCCATGATCGAGCCGCCGCGCGAGACGATGCCGGTGACGCGGTTGGCGGTGAGGTGGATGTAGGGCAGCCGCACGCCGGCGTGGATCGTGAAGTAGTCGACACCCTGTTCGCACTGCTCAATCAGCGTGTCCTTGTAGACCTCCCAGTCGAGCTTGACCGGATCGCCGTTGACCTTCTCCAGCGCCTGGTAGATCGGCACGGTGCCGATCGGTACCGGCGAGTTGCGCAGGATCCATTCGCGGGTGGTGTGGATGTTGCGGCCCGTCGAGAGGTCCATCACGGTGTCGGCGCCCCAGCGGATCGCCCACACCATCTTGTCGACTTCTTCCTCGACCGACGAAGTCACCGCCGAGTTGCCGATATTGGCGTTGATCTTGGTCAGGAAGTTGCGGCCGATGATCATCGGCTCCAGCTCGCCGTGGTTGATGTTGCAGGGGATGATGGCGCGGCCGCGCGCGATCTCGGAACGCACGAATTCCGGCGTGACGAAGGCCGGCACCGCGGCGCCAAAGCTTTCGCCGTCGGCGAGCGCTGCCTCGGCGCGTTCGAGCTCGACCTTGCGGCCGAGATTTTCGCGCTCGGCGACGTAGATCATCTCTTTCGTGATGATGCCGGCGCGGGCGAATTCGAGCTGGGTGATCTTGTGGTCGCCGGTGCCGCGCAGCGGCTGGTGGAACGCGGAAAACGCCTTCGCCGCCTTGTCGCCGGAGACATTGCCGTTATCGACCGGCTTGACCGCGCGGCCGTCATATTCCTCGACGCCGCCGCGCGCCTTGACCCAGGCGGTGCGGTGGCGCGGCAGGCCGGCATTGACGTCGATCACGACGTTCGGATCGGTGTAGGGACCGGAGGTGTCATACACCGGCAGGTTAGGTTCGCCGGCGCCTTCCGACAGCATGATCTCGCGCAGCGGCACCCGTAGCTCGGGCGCGGCGTCGGGATGGGCGAAGATCTTGCGCGAGGAGGGCAGCGGGCCGGTGGTCACGGCGGGAAGCGTGGTGTCCGGATTGGAGCGAATGTTCATGGGGTCCTCCTGTTACTTGTTGTCATTTCGGACGGGCCGCGGAACGCAGGCCGATCCGGAAGTTCGAAATTGTGTTTCTCCGCCATTGCGAGCCACCGGGTCGGTGCGAAGCGGCGCCCGATGACAGGCTCAGCGAAGCGATCCATGCCTGCCCGGGTGGAGGCGTGGATTGCTTCGTCGCTGCGCGCCTCGCAATGACGGCGTCTGAAGGACTGCGTAGGGTGGGCAAAGGCGCTTGCGCCGTGCCTGCCATCTGTCGCACTGGTTGGCCGAATGGTGGGCACGCTGCGCTTTGTCCACCCTACGATCGGAGACATCGTCATGCCGCCTCCGCCTTCAGGGCGAGCCAGGCGCGCACGCGCGCATCCGGATCGGCGTTCTGGGTGAGGTCGCTGACGACGGCAATGGAATCGGCGCCGGCAGCGTAGATCTCGGCCGCCTGTTCGAGCTTGATGCCGCCGATCGCGACCAGCGGAATGGCGCCGACGCGCTTCTTCCATTCGCCGATCTTCGCGATGCCCTGCGGCGCGAAGCGCATCGATTTCAGCGTGGTCGGAAAGATCGGACCCAGCGCGATATAGTCCGGCTTGGCGCGCAACGCGGTCGCGAGCTCTTCGTCGTCATGGGTCGAGAGGCCGAGCGACAGCCCGGCGGCGCGGATCGCGGCGAGGTCGGCGTCGGCGAGATCCTCCTGGCCGAGATGCAGATGTTGCGCCCCGGCCTCGATCGCCGCGCGCCAATAATCGTTCACGACGAGCCTGGTCGGCGTGCCCCTGGTCAGCGCCAGCGCCTCGCGCACGATGTGCAGCGCATCGGCGTGGTCCAGATGCTCGCCCAATTTCTTGGCGCGCAACTGGATGGTGCCGACGCCGAGCGTGGTCAGCCGCGCCACCCAGGCGAGGCTGTCGACGACGGGATAGAAGCGGTCAGGATACGGCATGCCAGAACGGTGTCCCAACAACAGGCGTGGAAGGGGAAGCGAAATCGCGGGCGTCCATCAGCCCGGCCTCGTAGGCTGTGCGGCCGGCCTCGACGCCGAGACGGAAGGCGCTCGCCATCGCCACCGGGTCGGCGGCTTTCGCGATCGCGGTGTTGAGCAGCACGGCGTCATAGCCGAGTTCGAGCGCTTCGGCGGCGTGCGACGGCGCGCCGAGGCCGGCATCGACCACCAAGGTCACATCGGGCAGCCGGTCGCGCAACAGCTTGAGTGCGTCGCGGTTGATGATGCCCTTGGCGCTGCCGATCGGGGCGGCCCAGGGCATCACGACCTTGCAGCCGGCATCGACCAGCCGGGTCGCGACCGAGAGATCTTCGGTGCAATAGGGGAATACCTCAAAGCCGTCCTTGATCAGGATGCCGGCGGCCTCGACCAGGCCGACCACGTCGGGCTGCAGCGTGTCGTTGTCGGCGATCACTTCGAGCTTGATCCAGGAGGTCGCGAACAATTCGCGCGCCAGCTTGGCGGTGGTGACGGCGTCGCGCACGCTGCGGCAGCCGGCGGTGTTCGGTAGCACGGTGACGCCGAGCTCGCGGATCAGCTTCCAGAACGCGTCGCCGGTCTTGCCACCGGCGGATTCCCGCCGCAGCGACACCGTGACGATCTCGGCGCCCGAGGCGCGGATCGCGTTCTGCATGATTGCGGGCGAGGGATACAGCGCACTGCCGGTGAGCAGTCGGGAGGTGAATTCGCGGCCGTAGAAGTTCAGCATTGGTCGATGTCCTGCTTTTCGTCATCCCCGCGAAAGCGGGGATCCAGTATCCCAGCGGGACCTGCAATCAAATCGAGAGACCGCCGCGTCCTGGGTCGCCCGGTCAAGCCGGGCGATGACGGTGATGTGTAAGGCGCCGTCGCTTTCTCACCGTCGTCCCGGCGTAGGCCGGGACCCATACGCCGTGCCGTCGCAGTCGTGCACCCGGGCAGACGCCTGCCAACGGCACGTACGCCGGTGGTTATGGGTCCCGGCCCTCGCCGGGACGACGACGTGGGCAGAGCTTTTGCGCGCATCCCCATCACCCTCCCTGCCGTGGCGTGATGATCTCGATCTCGTCGCCGGTCTTCAGCGCCGTTGCCGCCCAGCGGCTCTTCGGCACCACGTCGTAATTCAGCGCGATCGCAAAATGGGTGCCTTCATAGGCGAGCTCGGCAAGCAGCGCGTCGACGCTCGCGGCCGCGATCTCGCACGGTTCGCCGTTGACGATCACGCGCATCGCACCACCTCGTTGTCGAGCTGGCCGTGCTCGACATAGTTCAAGGTTGCCTGCGCCAGCGCCGGCGCGATCAGGAAGCCGTGGCGGTAGAGGCCGTTGATGTGGATCTCGTTGCTGCGGCAGCCGATGGTGATGCGCGGCAGGTTGTCGGGATAGGCCGGGCGCTCGCCCGAGCCGAACTCGACGATGCGCGCTTCGCCGAACGCCGGATGCACGGTATAGGCGGCGCCCAGAAGCTCGAGCGCCGAGCGCACCGCAACGCCCCAGTTCTCGGTTTCGATCGAGGTCGCGCCCAGCATGAACAGGTTATCCTCGCGTGGGATCACATAGAGCGGCCAGCGCGGATGCATCAGCCGGACCGGGCGCGACAGTTGCACCTCCGCAGTCTCGATCACGATCATCTCGCCCTTGACGGCGCGCAGCTCCGGCTCGACGTCGCGCGCGGCGATGCCGCGGCAGTCGATCACCAGGCCGTCGAGATCGCCGCTCGACACATCGCTGTTGAACTTGATCTCGCCGCCGGCCTCGATGATGCGCTGATGCAGCTTGGGAAGCACGCGGCGCGGCTCGACATGGCCCTCGGCGGGATAGAACAGCCCTTCGCGGAAGCGGCCCTCCAGCGCCGGCTCGATCTCCGCGAGCGCGCTGGCATCGAGCCGCTGATAGTCGCTGGTGTGGCGGGCGAAACGCTCGAAGTCGGCGCGATCGCGCGCATGCGCCACCACCAGCGAGCCATTGAACGGCGTGTCCGGCAGTTCGCGCTTCCACAGCTCGAGCGAGGTCAGGCCGAGCCGGCTGATCAGCGGCTCCGACACCTCGCTCTCGCAATAGGGCGCCAGCATGCCGCCCGCCCAGTGGCTGGTCGAGAGCATTAGATTTTCGTCGCTGCGCTCATGCAAGGTCACGGCATGGCCTGCCCTGGCGAACACCAGCGCCTGCCATGCGCCAGCAATGCCGGCGCCGATGATCGATACGGGGGAATCCCCCCTCGGTTTACGCGTGGTCTGGTACATCCCTGTCCCTTCGCCGGCATGACCCGGATCAGGTTCAAAGGGTCACCGCGGTCCCCTGCCAACCGGCAAGCAGCGTGCGGTATCTCAGCTCCACCTCGGAGCTCCCCTCGGAACGCGGCTAATGTAGTCCGATGGACGCGGCTGTCAACGCCCGCACGTCGCCGGCCCAGCCTTGCGCCGGCATCCACGTCCTTGTTTGTTGTGGCAAAAGACGTGGGTGGCCCGGGCAAGCCCGGCCATCATGAGGATCAGGCCAGCTCAGCGATCATTAGTTTCCTGGTGCCTCGGCGCTGCATTGGCGGGGCTTTCCGCGATTTCGTCGGGTACGCTCGTGCCGATCGGTGGCTGCTGATTGCCGGAGGCGTCCAACTTCAGTCCAGTGGCGGTTTCGAGCCGCTGTCGCTTGGCGATCTCGTAATACCCGCTCGCATATAATTGCATGGCGCGGTCGTGGTCGCCCTTGGCGGCGCGGTAGGCGCCGGCGAGATATTTCACGCCATAGGTGAGATTGGTGTTGGCATCGCGCAGTCCCTCGGCGTCGCCGCCATAGCCGAGGCTGCGCGCGGTCGCGAGCTTGATCTGCATCAGCCCGATGCAGCCGCCGCGTCCGAGCAGGCGCGGCTGATAGCGGCTCTCGCGCAGGATGATCCGATGCACCAGCGCTTCCGGCACACTGTTGGCCTTGGCATGGACCGCAACCAGCGCATCAAATTCGCCGTGGCCGGTCTGGCCGGCTTGGGCGGTTTGCGGCGCCGTCGCCGTGACCGCAAACCAGACCAGCGCAAGCAGAGTTTTCATCAACAAAGATCCCTCAGGACGCGCAAGGCACACGTGACGGCGCGCATCGGCAGGTTGGCATTAACCCTTTACGCGGGCAATTGCAGTCAGGCGGCGATAATGTGGCGGAAATCTGGCTTTGATCACGCTTTATCCACTCGATTCCACAGCGGCCGGTTTACCTCAAATTATGCCCATTTGTGCTTCGATCCCGGCTCAAATGACGCTGGATCAGGGCCAAAATGACGATTTCGATCAGCGAATCAAATGAGGCGATCCATCCACTCCGGGGGATGCTGCCCCTTCTGGTGGGCGCCTTCGTCTATGCGCTGCTGCTCGCCTTCGGCAACCAGCTTCTGAACGATCCCGACACGCTGTGGCAGGTCACGGTCGGGCAGTGGATCCTCGATCATCACGCGGTGCCCGAGACCGACATCTATTCCTTTACGATGCGTGGCGAGCCCTGGATCTCGACGCAATGGCTGGCGCAGCTGATCTACGCCAAGGCCTATGCGCTCGCGGGCTGGAACGGCCCGGTGGTGGTGGCTGCGTCCGCCAGTGCCGCTACGTTCGCGCTGCTCGCGCACAGCCTGAACCGCCGTCTCGGCGACAGCGCCACATTGGTGTTGGTGGCGCTGGCGCTGGCGCTGACCGCGCCGCATCTGCTGGCGCGGGCGCATGTGCTCGCGATGCCGGTGATGCTGCTGTGGATCGGTGGGCTGATCGACGCCGCCGATCGGCGCGAGGCGCCGTCGTTGGTGCTGCTGCCGGCGATCGCGCTTTGGGCCAATCTGCACGGCGGTTTTGTCTTCGGCCTGTTCTTCGTGGCGCCCGCGGCGCTCGATGCGGTGGCG
>NZ_JBAURI010000526.1:0-3960 GCF_049581145.1 Bradyrhizobium sp. | reverse complement strand
GGCCAAGCCGCGCCGCAGGCTGCAACCCCGTCCCCGGCGCAGAACGACGCCGCCGCGCAACCGCCGTCGCAGGACAGCCAGCCGATGAATGACGTGCTGAAGCAGCTGTTCAACCGCTCCGCCAATTAGGCGCGGCATTCGATCCGGCCACAGTCCACTCGGCCACGCCAGCCCCTCAGGCGAACGCTCGTGGATAGGACGCGTTGTCGTAAATTCGTTGCTCCACGCACTCGCTCGTCATGCCCGGGCTTGTCCCGGGCATCCACGCCTCGCGGCGCCCACGGCGAGAAAGACGTGGATGGCCGGGACAAGCCCGGCCATGACGATGGGGGTACCCATCGGGATACCCGCGGGGAAACTGCTCGCGACCTGCGAGAGCGGCGCCGCGCCGGCCGGCAGGCTAACCATGCCGGGACCCTCCCGACCTCCCTTTTCATTCTGTGCTAACATTGCCGCGCCCGAGCGGGCCAGCTTGGGACGCGGCCGCCAACCGCTTCCGTGACCATGGGCGGCACGAGGGCCTGGATGACCGGGGTGACGAACAGGATCTGGTTTCTGCGCGGAGGGCTGTTCGCCAAATACGTGGTCTCGCTGGTTGGCCTGGTCGTGTTCGTGCTGGCGGTCAACGGCGCCACCGAGACCTGGATCGGCTACCGCGCCACCAAGACCGCGCTGACCGGCGCCCTGAGCGAAAAGGCCGAGGCCACCGCGAGGCGGATCGACCAGTCGATGGCCGAACTGGAACGGCAGATCAGCTGGGTGACGCGGGCGAGCGTCCAGCGGCTGGAAGACCGCCGCGCCGACTATGCCCAGCTCCTGAACCAGGTTTCCGCGGTCAGCCAGCTGTCCCAGCTCGACGGTCAGGGCCACGAGCAGCTGCGGCTGTCGCGCACCGCGATCGCCTACGGCACCGGCACCGATTTTTCCCGCGACCTCCGCTTCACCGAGACCGAGGCGCGCGGCGTCAGCTTCTCGCCGGCCACGTTCTCAGGTGCCCGGCCGTTGATGTCGATCTCGGTGGCGCATTCCGGCTTCAACGCCGGCATCACGGTGGCCGATATCGACCTCGGCTTCCTGTCGGAATTCCTGGGCGACGCCCAGGTCGGCAAGACGACCTTCGCCTATGTGGTCGACCCGCGCGGCCAGGTGCTGGCGAGCTCGGCCAAGGGACCGGAGATCGCGAGCAATCTCTCCGCCCTGCCCCAGGTCGCCGCACTGGCCACGCCGGCCGGCCAGCCGCTCACTTCGGGCACCGATGCCGAGGGCCATGCGGTGCTCAGCGCCGCCTCGACCCTGCCGAAACTCGGCTGGGTGGTGTATTTCGAGCAGCCGACTGCGCAGGCGCTGGCGCCGATCCGCGATCAGCTGCTGCGCGGTGCGCTTCTGATCGGGCTCGGCCTGATCGTCGCGATGCTGGCCGGCAGCGTGCTGGCGCGGCGCATGCTGGTGCCGATCACCGCGCTCTCGACCGGCGCACGGCGGCTCGGCGCCGGCGACTTCAGCCATCGCATCGACATCCACACCCATGATGAACTGGAGGAGCTGGCCGATCAGTTCAACAACATGGCGGGCCAGCTGGCGCAGACCTATTCGGTGCTGGAGACCAAGGTCGAGGAGCGCACCCGCGACCTCGCGCAGTCGATCAACGAATTGAAGGTGCTGGAGGAGGTCGGCCGCGCGGTGGCCGCCTCGCTCGATCTCAACGCCGTGCTGCCGACGGTCGCCGCCCGCGCGCTCGAGATCACCCATGCCGACGCGGTCTTGATCTACGGCCATGACGCCACCAAGCACCAGTTCAACCTAGTCGAGGCCAACGGCATCGACCGCTCGGCCGAAGGCGCGCATGTCACGATCGACGAGGCCCGGAGCATTCTGGGCGAGGCCGCGGCCAGCCGCGAGCCGGTCGCGATCGCCGATCTCACGACTGCGACCGACCACCTGTTGCGCGACGTCGCGATCACCGCCGGTTTTCATTCGGTGCTGGTGGTGCCGCTGGTCGACCAGCAGGGCGTGCTCGGCGCCCTCGTCGTGCTGCGCCGCGCCGCCGGCGACTTTCCGCAAAACCTGATCGGGCTGATGCGAACGTTCGCCAACCAGGCGGTGCTGGCGATGCGCAACGCGCGGCTGTTCACGGAAGTGGACCAGAAGGGCCGCGAGCTCGCCTCGACCCACTCGGTGGTGCAGCAGCAGGCCGCAAAACTCACCGAGCAGACCGAGCAGCTCAGGAACTGGAATCGTTCGCTGGAGGAGCGGGTGGAAAAACAGCTCGGCGAGATCGAGCGTATCCGCAAGCTGGAGCGCTTTCTCGCGCCCCAGGTGGCGCAGCTGATCGCCGCCTCCGACGGCCATGAGGGCCTGCTCGACAGCCATCGCCGCGAGGTGACCGTGGTGTTCTGCGACCTGCGCGGCTTTACGGCATTCACCGAGACCACCGAGCCGGAAGAGGCGATGAACGTGCTGCGGGAATATCACGCAGCGCTTGGCGAACTGATCTTCCGCTACGAGGGCACGCTCGACCGCTATGCCGGCGACGGCGTGATGGTCCTGTTCAACGCGCCGATCCAGTTCGAGGACCATACCAAGCGCGCGGTGAAGATGGCGCTCGAGATGCGCGACACCATCGGCGTCTTGACCGAGCGCTGGCGCAACCGCGGGCACAGTCTCGGCTTCGGCGTCGGCATCGCGCTGGGCTACGCCACGCTGGGCCAGATCGGCTTCGAGCACCGGCTGGAATACGCCGCGATCGGCAGCGTCACCAACCTCGCCTCCCGGCTGTGCGACGAAGCCAAGGCCGGCCAGGTGGTCGCCAGCCGCCGCGTCTACGGCATGGTCGAGCCCTGGGTCGACGCCGCGGCGCTGGATGATCTCGTGCTCAAGGGATTCAATCACCCCGTGCTGGCCATGGAGATTCTGCGCTGGCGCGAGGAGGTGGCGAATGTGGTCGAGGCGAGTGCGACGGCGCGGCGAAGGAAGTGACGGGCGGCCCCGGAGCGTCATTCCGGGTGTGGATGGCATAACGGCGTTCCGCCATCCGGATGCGGGTCCGCCTTCGGATCGCTATCCTGGGTCATGCCTCAGGATGCAGCCTGAGGGCTTGGGAACGACAGGTTTCAAGGAACCGGTCGTCCAGACCGTAGAATCGGTTTGAAGGGTCGAAGAAACTTTGTCTTTTGCGGCATTCGCTTCGCGGCGCTACGCGACGGCACTGTCGTTGATGGCTTTGATCTTCGTGAACAGCCGCGTCACCTTATTTTCATCGATCAGATGCTCCGGCCCAGTCGGCGCGACACTGGCAAACGGCGGCTCATAGAGCAGCCCCGGCTCCATGATGCCCTGATCAGTCAGATGCTCGATCACCATGTTGATGAATTCGATCTGAGCTGCCGTCGCCGTGCCGCCCGCGAGAAATTCTCCGAACGTCTCGCTGACCGCGGCACGATCAAGGCCGACCAGCGAGCGGACAAACCGTCCAAAGCCTTGGCTTGTTTCGCGCGCGCGGGCGATGTCATCGGCTTCGCCGATGCCGGCGGTCAGCAGCATTGGCCTTCTTGTCATCACCGTCATCGACGATGGTCCCCTGACCGCGACCGCCCTCCATGAACGGAATATGCTGATATTCTTTGAGCTGCGCGCGCCATGCCGCGGCATCGAAGGGCTTCTTGTCCATCGGCTCCAAGTGGCCGTGTCACCGGCCTTGCTGACCCGCGCCTCGGCCGCGTCTGGGTGAGATTCGTCGTCCATTCGATTATGCATCACGCCCTCCAATTCACGACATTCAGGCCTGGAATGCGATGGAATTCAGCGACTTTACGCGCTCACCGCTCATTGGCCTCGTCGCGAGCGAACTTGTAGCCGGGCGTGACGGCGGACAGCTGAACTCCTTGCGCAACCGAGCGGCCTGGCTGCAACCGTGCACGAACAATTTGGCATAACCGTCAATCCAATGAGAGCCACCTCACC